>JAVCCK010000009.1 GCA_030765525.1 Candidatus Lernaella stagnicola | reverse complement strand
TCGCTGCGGCACTTATAGTGAAATGGGTTCATCCCGATGTTCGGCGGAAGATCGGCGGTTTTTCCAGTATACCGTTTAGGCCAAGCCGCTGCCGCTTTCAACTCATCCTTCGTTTTCGCCGCCAGTATCGGCGACGTTTATCGATATAAGAATAACAAATATCGGGACTTTTGGCAGATTGGGTTCGGCACTTTTCAAAGTCGAATATGCTTGGTCGTCGTTAGGCGAAGAAAAAGAATGTGGAGGATGACATGCGGCATTTTCTAGTTGTGTTAGCCCTGATTGCGGTCGTGACCGTAGGGTTAGCCGGCGTGTGTATTGACGATAGCGACGACGATGACGACACGGACGAAGGCTACGAATTCAACTCCGACGACTTGTCGTGGGAGTGGGTGCCGATTGACGGTGCCATATGCCGCGACGGCTCACGAACCGGCATCGGCATCCGGGAAAACGTCGGCTCCCGTAAACTGGCTATTTTTCTTGATGGCGGCGGAGCCTGCGCGACTTTGAGCACTTGTTTAGAATCACCACGTAACTTCCCTGAGGAACGTTTCAACCAATGGGTGGCCGGCGATTCCCTGTCGATGGCGCTGTTCTCGGCCGAGGTGGAAGAGAATCCCCTGCGTGAGTACAGCTTCGTTTACATTCCGTATTGCACGGGCGACCTGCATATGGGTAGCAAACCCAACGGCGTGGTGCCCTTGCTTATCCAGCGACAGCAATTTGTCGGGTGGAACAACAGCCAGTTGTTTATGGATGCGATCGAGGAGCGTTTCGCCGGCGAAGTCGACCAAGTTGTGCTGTTGGGCATGAGTGCCGGCGGGTTCGGCGTTTTGGCTGCATTCCCACTTGTGGCCGAGGCTTTCCCGAGTGCCGACCTCGTGATGTTGAATGATTCGGCGCCCATATTCTTCGACGACTCCGTGCTAACGCCTTGCTATCAAACGGTTATCCGTTGGATGTGGAACGTCAACGAAGCGTTGCCGGAAGATTGCAGCGCGTGCTTCCAAGAGGGTGGCGACGGCCTGGCCGCGATCCAAACCCATCTCTCCAAGACGTATCCGCATGCCCGCTTCGGGTTGTTCTCGTCCATGGCCGATATCTCGATTCGCAGCACGTACGGTCCCGGGCAGAATAACTGCAAAGCCGGATCCGACGCCCGAGTGAAGCCGTGGCAATTTCGTGCCGCGCTGGTCGACCTGCGCGACAATTACTTGTTGCCGGAAGGCAATTGGACGACGTTCTTCATCGAGGGCATCAACCACGGTACTTTGTTCTACGAACGCGACCCGGCGGAGTTGCTTTCGACGAACTACTTCGACGCGCAGTACAATGGCGTCTACTTCACGGACCGGTTGGGACAGTTGTTGGAAGGCTTGCCGAGGCCTGTGGGCCCGTCGAAATAATACGACGCGCGCCGCCAATCGAGTCAAAACGGACGCTTTTTTGCGTCCGTTTCGTCATTAAGAGCGTCGGTTTCGTCACAAAATTACGTCTGTTTCGTCACAGTTTGTGTCCGACGACCTAAAATTCGTGGTGTTGAAACACGGTCTTCAGTTGTTCTCGGAGGCCATTTTCCGTCAAGTGAAACTCGGCGAGACTGTAGCGGTGTTTGGATTCATGACGCCGCCGGCGCTTCTTCAGTTCGTTCAACCGTGCGGCAAGCGATTCATCCGGACCCGGCAATTTGAAGTGCCGATAGATCGAAAGCACGGTCTTGCGCGGGTCGGCCGTCAGGTCTTCGTAGCGGATCACCAGTTTGCCCGCATCGGGTAGGGCGGCGAGGTCGCGCTCGGCATACAGGTAGGTTCGGATGCTGTCGGCGACGATGGTTTTGACCTGCTGGGGTGTCATGTCCTGGAAACCGGGAAAACGGTGGCGCCAAATCGCGCGGATCAAACTCAACCGCGAGGGGATGGTTTCCATGGGATTTCGCAGCAGATAGAGCATCCGCGCGTCGGGGAAAACCTTCAGCAAATCGGGTGCCTTCTGACTGAACGCCGGGTTTTTCGAAACTCCCCACACGGCCTGGCCGGCGACTTTCGTTTCGCGGTGGACCTTTTTCAGCACACAGGCTTTGTACCAGTTCAGGGCGCGAATTTTTTGCCGCTCCGGCCAGCTTTCGTAGTGCCGCAGGAAATCCAGGTTTTCGTTCGCCGTCGAGATGGGACTGTCGTTGACGCACATCGCCGAGGCGTAGATGGCCCACAGCACGAACTCATCTTCTTCCACTTCGTCGAAACGCAACCGATGGATGTTATCCAACGGGCCGAATTTTTCGTTCTGCTTGGACTGAAACCAATCCGTCAAGCGACCGCCGCGGCCCCGGTCCCATGCGGCCAGTCGCGCCAAGGCGTTTTGCACGCTGGAGGCGGGTAGGATCATCTCGTGAAACAGCAGCGAACGCGCATGCGTTTCGTCCCCGGCCAGCAAGCGGTGCAGAAAAGTCGTGCCGGAACGTTGGTGGCCCAAAATGAATAGCGGACCGCGCATTTCGGTTTCCCGCCAGCGCGGGTCGACGATGTCGTCCAGCAGCCAACCGATCTGACTTGCGGCAAACAGCGCCAAACGAAACGCTGCCGGCCCGGCGACGGCTCCGATGCCGCCCAACTCGCGGAAAGCGATGCGGTGCTTATCGGCGAACGCGCGCCAATCGAAGGGCATCACCGCCCCCGGCAGCGCGTCCCATTCCGGGGCGATGGCGGTCATCGCGCTTCCTCCTGACGCAGAGGCAGGCTCAACTCGCGCGAGGCGTACTCACGCACCGCCTTTTTATCGACTTTGTTTTGACGGCCGGTCACCGGGATCGGGTCGAGCAGCAGGAAGTGGTCGGGCTTGGCGTCGGTGCCGCAAAGGTGCGTGACATCATCCTTGATGCTTTCGACCGAAAGGTCCACGCCCGCCGCCGGTTGCAGACACAATACGACGTCCTCATCCTGCCGCGTCGGATTCCACAGGCCGACCATGGCGCACTCGCGCAGCAGACGACGGCCCGCGTGGTCGGCGATTTCGCGGATGGCGGCTTCGAAGGAAGCCGGGTAGATGTTGACGCCGTTGCGAATGATCATGTCCTTGGCGCGCCCGAGCAACGTGAGCATGGGCTGGCCGGCGAACTCGACGATACGACCCAGGTCGCCGGTTTGCAGACCCTCTTCCGCGCCGCGCGGCTCTTGCCCCAAATAGCCCGAGTACAGGGAAGGGCTGTGCACGACCACGTCGCCGACACCGTTTTCATTGGCGTTCGTGATCTCCACTCGCACGTCGGTTAACGTTTTTCCGACTATGTCGCCATCGCCGTCGTAGGCGATTTTTTCCTCGGCGCGAACGGCGCACACCGGCCCCGCTTCGGTCATCCCGTAAAGCGCCAAAATGGCCGTACCCGGTGCCAGCCAATTCGAAAGCACGCGCAGGAAGTCGGCGGTTACCGGCGCGCCGCCCAGCAGAACGGTGCGCATCGAGTTCGGCAGGTGCGCGGAGTCGGGCCCGGCCTGGGACATCATTTCCATCCACACGTAGGGGGAGCCGAAGTACGCATCGATCGCCCCCGCGCGAATCAGGGAGAGGACATGCCGCGCCCGCTTCTGTTTACGGCCCTTGGTGATGTACGCGGTTTTTCCCAAACGTAGCGCATAAAGAACTTGCTGCGGCGTGTCGGCCAGGAAGTTTTCTAAAACCTGCCCTTCGACGGCTGAGGAAATATTGGCGATGTATTGGCCGAGCGCGCCGTGGGAAAGTCGTACGCCTTTGGGCAGGCTGGTCGTACCGCCGGTAAAGACGATAATGCCGTCGTCTTCGGGCTTTCGCTCGACGGGAACGAAGGATTCGACCGCGACATCCCCGGCGGCTAACCGTTCGATTCGTTTGGCGGTGATGACGACTTTTTGCATGTCCCCGGTAAGCGGCGGGACCGGCGGTACATCCAACTCCCGACGTTGCAGAAACGAGCGGGCGCCGGGAATACGATTCAGCCACGAGATCAGCGGATGCACGAGCAGCCAGCGCGGTTCGCTCACCTTCACGCGCGACAGGTACACTTCGTCGCCGAGGCCGGGTTCAATCAGTAGGGGAACGCCACCGACCAGAAGGGTAGCCAGCGCGGTAACGGCGAACTCGATACCGTTGGGCACTTGCAGGACGACACGATCGCCGGGCGTCATGCCGCGGGCTTGCAGATCCTCGGCCAACGCCACGACGCGTCGCAGGAGGTCGGCATACGTGATCGCTCGGCCGCTCGGCTCGCAAATCGCAACTCGATCCGGAGCCGCCGCCGGCGCATCCAAATAGGCAGAAGCGGCGTTCATGAGAGCCTTCGTCTTTGGTTAGTATCGCAGGATCGACGACCCGATGGATAATCCGGCGCCGGTGCCGAAAAGCAGGATGTTATCGCCGCGCTCGACACGTTTTTCACGAATCACTTCATAAAGCGTCACGGGAATCGACGCTGCGATGCAATTACCGACGCGGTCGATCGTGACGGCGATTCTCTCCTCCGGCAAACCAAGGCGCACCATGGTTTTAATCGCCAGCATGCTCGCCTGGTGCGGCACGGTTACCTTAATGTCGTCGTGATCGGTGAGAATCCCGGGGCGCATCATTTCCAGAGTTTCCGGCCCCTTCTTCCGCGCCAATTGATACACGGGCCAGCCGTCCATGTGGAAGTAGTTGTGTTCGCGCGTCGTGTCGGGATGATTCGGGTGGTGTCTCGTTCCACCGCCCATGATGCAGGTGTAATAGGCGCCGGATCCCCACGTTCGCAGAAGGTAGTGGGTCATCGCACTGGGATCACCCTCCGGCGGACGCGTGACGACTACCGCCGCGGCGGCGTCGCCGAATAGGACGAAAGATTCCGGCTCTTTCGGATTGATGCCGCCCGAAGCGATTTCCGAGGTCACGATAAGAATATTTTTGTACATACCCGTGAAAAGATAATTCGCGGCAACGTTCAAGGCGACCAGGAAGCTTAGACAGGTGGCGTGCACCGTGAACCCGGGCAATCCGGAATCCGCCATGCCCAACGCTCGCTGCAACAGCGGCGCACCGTCGGGTATCGCTTGCTCGGCCGAGCCAGAGGCGTTGAGGATCAGATCAATATCTTGGATTGTCAGGCCTGCGTCATCCAGCGCTTCCTGTGCCGCGCCGGCACCCATTTCCGAGGCCGTTTCATCGGTAACCCAGCGGCGTTCCACCACGCCGGCGGCTGTTTTTTCAATCGTCCCACGCGCGAGACCGGCCATGTCTTCGATTTCGGCGTTCGTCACGACGCGTTTTGGGAGATAACGGCCGATACCAATAATCTTTAGTGGCAAAGGGTGTTTAATCAAGGAGTTCTCCTCCAATAGTTTCACGCCAGGTCCTAAGGCCCGCGTTCTTCTAATAAATCGAGGTGCTCCCCCACCCCGAAAAAAAATGAGTATAACACCGCATTTCGAAGAATTCCAACGAAGATGCAGTTCAGAATTGATCCCTACGAATTCGGCACGGCAAACTCGGCGGCGGCGATCGGGCAGTGACTCGGGACAATTGTCACTTCCGGCATTTCGGACGCGAGAGCGATTAGCTTATCGTAAACATCATCTTGTTTTTTCTTGTTTTTCGCGATTTTTCGGTGCATGCCGAAGTTCTTCCGCCCGGTTTCGATCAACCGGCGCGACCAGCAGCCGTCCGCCGCTAAAAGCACCGTGCCACCGTCGTTTGTGCGCACGAAAGCGCCAAGCATGCCTCTCGCATGGCCGGAAAGATCCACCAGGCGAATCGATTCGTCGCCGAACAAGTCAAGCGAGCCTTCGAAGGGGCCAATCGCCGGACCGCTTGGATCAGGTAGCACCACGAGGCGCGCGGTCAAATCCTCCGGCAATAGTTCGGGGATCACGCGCTCCCACAACGCGGCCAAGCCGCGCTTGGCGACCAGGGGTTCCCACGCGCGCCACCAAACCGCAATCCGCGCGTTGGGGAAGTCGCGCAGGCCGCCGACGTGGTCCGGGTCGAAATGGGACAGCACGATCCATTCGACGGAGGCGGGGTCGGTGCCTCGCGCTTGCAGTTGTGGGCCGGCGTTCTCTTCCAGGCTGATGTGGACCGGTGTGAGCAAGCCGTAGATTTTGTTGGGCATCGTCGCCGTCGCTTCGAGAAAACGTGTGGAATAGCCCGTGTCGAACAGCACGACGCCGTGGGTAGGGTGCTCGATCACGCCGAACAGCGCCGGGATGTCGATTTCCCGCCAACTGGAACTGATGCCGAACAAACGCTCGCGGGCCCTGGTCGCGCCGGCTTGCAGCATCGTCAATTCCACCGTCGCGGGCTCGATAGTTGATTCGACAGGTGTGGGAGCCGCCTTCTCCTCTTTCTTGCCCTGGAGGTGATCGAGAAAATCCTCGACTCCGTCCCGCCAATGCACCTGCGGTTCGAAGCCCAGGTCACGTTGGGCGGCGCTGATGTCGTAGGTTTGCGAGTGCGCCATGACCGTTACTTTGTAGCGGGTCAGCAGCGGTTCGCCGCCCAGGGGCAGCAGACGCCAGAGGGCTTCCATCGCGCCGCCGATCTTCATGGCCTTGGCGACGGGGATAATCTTGCTCGGTCGTTCGTATCCAAGTTGTTCGGCGATCAAATTGATCACTTCGTACAAATTGACGTCTTCCCCGCCCGTGATCAGGTACGTGTTGCCGGCGGCCTTCTCCGACTCCATGGCTAGAATGCAGGCGCGCGCTACATCGTCGACGTGCGTGATGTTCGTCATTGTATTGCCGTCGCCGAAGACGGGCAGACGGCCCTTTTTCAGCCCTTCAACAATGCGCGGGAAAAGCGCTTGATCGCCCCAACCGTAAATCGCCTTCGGCCGCAGGATGACGGTGCCCAGACGTTCGGGCGGGACGGCGCGCACGCGCTCTTCAGCCATGGCTTTTGTTTCGGAATAAATGGAGACGAACTCGTCGGGCAGGGCATGTGATTCGTCGAGCCCGAGTTGCACTTCGTGGCGTGACATCACACTGGGGGAGGATATGTAAACGAGGCGCTTCACGCCGTGCTCCAGGCAACCGGCGATGATGTTCTCCGTACCCGTGACGTTGATGTCAAAGAAATCCCGGTACTTGCCCCAGGCGCTGGACAAAGCGCCCGCATGCACAATGGCGGTGACGTCTTCACAGGCGCGGATCACAGCGGCGCGATCGCGCAGATCAACCGGCACAAAGTCGGCGCCGGCTTCCGCGAGCTTCAGACCGATTCGCAGGTTGCGCCCCATCGCCCGCACGGCCACGCCTTGTTCGATCAGCATGTGTGTCAAACGTTTGCCGAGGAAGCCGGTCGCGCCGGTAACCAGGACGAACTTATCTGCGGTTTTCGCGCGCCGCGCGGGTGCGGTGTGGTCGCGGCCGGTCATGAGTACCCCCGTTCGGATGATTGCCTGAGCGCCCATACTATACGCAGGCAAGGGCGGGCCGCCAAGCAGCTTGCCGCGGCAGCCCGGTCGTAAGTTGACACCGCGGTGTTGAAGGAGTAGTCAACGTCTAACCACGGGCGATTACTTTTGAGATGACGTGCCGCCGGGGCACGGCGGTGGTGGTTCGCTCAACAAACCGTCGATTATTGGAGAACCCGACATGCCCAAGCCGCCGCTGGCTCATTTGTCCGCGCGCGAAAGACGGCGGATTCAACGAATTTGCTTCGCGCTTTTTGCGCGTCACGGTTACGATCACACGAGCATGAAGATGATCACGGGGTCGCTGAAAGTGGCCGACGGCTATTTGTACTATTACTTCGAGGGGAAACTGGATCTCGTCCATTGGCTCATCGACGTGGGGCTTGAGAAGTGGTCGTCGGGTTTGCGAAAAAACCTGGAGGAGCAAGCGCCCGAGGACGTGTACGAATTATTCAAGCTCACCCTCGTGCAAACCGTGCGTTTCATTCGGAAGAACCGCGACTTGTTCGGGATGTATTTCAAGTTCATCAACGACCCGGATTTCCCGCTGATTCTTTATCTCGGCGAACGCGTTGCGGAACTGGATAGTAACTACGTCGACCACATCCGGCGAGGCATGCAGAACGGCCGTTTTCGTTCCGACATCTGCCCGGATACGGCCGGCATGGTCTTCGATGTCGTGGCTGTTCGCATCCACAACTTCGTGTTCAATCCGGCCCTCGACCCGTTGGGCGTAGCCACCATGAACGACGACGATTTAGAAAAGCTCGTCGAGAAATTCGTCACTGTCTTTGACAAAGGTATCGACGCCGCTTCCTAAATCCCTGCCGTCTCCGCGCATCAATCGAATATCGCGTCGTCAACCTCCACGCTGATCGGGCAGTGGTCCGAAGCCGTGACGTGCGGGTGAATGGTCGCGCCGCGCACGAATTCCATCGCCGCCGGGGAGGCCAGGATGTAGTCGATGCGCCAACCGACGTTGCGCTCGCGCGCGCCCGAGTGCTGGCTCCACCACGAGTAGTGGCCCCCGTCGGTGACGAAGTGCCGGAAGGTGTCGATCCAATCGCGCGCCAGCAGCCGCCCCAAGGCGCGTCTCTCTTCCGGGCGGAAGCCGCTGTTTTTCTCGTTGGCTTTGGGCCGCGCCAAATCGATTTCCTGATGGGCCGTGTTGAAATCACCCATCACCAAAAGCCGTTCGCCGTTTTCGAGATGCGGTTGCAGTCGCCGAAAAAGCAGTCGTTGAAAAGCGAGCTTGTAGGGAATGCGCGAGAGGTCGCGGTTCGGGCCGGACCCGTTGGGTACGTAGACATTGGCCACCGTCAGACGGCCGAAGCGGGCGATCTGCAGCCGTGCTTCCACGTCATACTTCGCCGGGCCGAGGGAAATCTCGATCTCGTCCGGAAGACGGCGGGATAGCAGGCCGACACCGCTGTAGCCGGGCTTTTGCGCCGCCACGAAGTGAACGTGCCAACCCGAAGGCGAAGCAGCCTCCGGGGGGATTTGTTCCGGCGCGGCGCGTACCTCCTGCATCCCGATGATCGTGCCGCCACAGGTGGCGAGCCAGGGGGCGAAGCCCTTGCGCACGCAGGCCCTGATACCGTTGACGTTCCAGGAATAGATTCTCATTCGCCTCACCTTCTTCGCTGCTTGTTCGCGGTCGGCGTCTCTGGCAAACTGGACGCAACACGTGGAGTAACCTTTGTCGCCATTTTCGTTTACAGAGCGCGAACGTACAATCGTTGCGGCCCTCGGTGCCGCGATGATGCCTGCCGGAGGCGTATTCCCCGCCTTTTCAGTAGCCGATTTGGACCACGCGGAAGCGCATTTCGACCGCATATCCAGGGCAGTTCGAGAAGTTTTGCGGGCCTTTCTGTGGACCATCGAAAACTCGGCCCGGGTTCGCTACGGTCGGCCTTTTTCGCGGCTTCCCGAAGCAACGCGACGCAAATGGCTCCGACACTTCGCCGAGGCTCGGTATCCGGTACGAATACTTTTCCGCACGCTGGGCATCTTCGTCAAACTTGGATACTACGACAACCCGCAGCGTTTCGCGGCGCTGGGGCGCGAGTACGAAAAACCGCCGGTGGTGGATGAACCGCAGCGGTGGTGGGAGTTGGTCACGCCGGGTTCGTCGATTACCGAAGACTTGGAGCTGGAATGCGACGCCGTGGTCGTGGGCACGGGCGCGGGCGGCGCGGTTGTCGCGGCGGAGTTGGCCGAACGAGGCCATGCCGTGGTGATGATCGAGCAGGGTGAGTATCATCGGCGGTCGGCGTTCACCGGGCGGCCGATCGACATGCAGAAACTGATGTACGAAGACCGCGGGCTGACGGTCACACTCGGCAACGTGGGGATCGTGATGCCCTACGGGCGTTGCGTGGGTGGCACGACGACGATCAATTCCGGCACGTGTTTTCGCACGCCGCCGCGCGTGCTGGCCGAGTGGCGCGAACGATACGGCCTGAGTGAGTACGACGAGGCGAGTCTCGAACCCTATTTTCAGCGGGTTGAAAGCGAGTACCGCGTCACGCCGGCGGACATGAAATACGTCGGCAAAAGCGGTGAGATTATCGCGCGCGGCGCCGAGAAGCTGGGCTTCGAGCATGGTCCGCTGCCCCGCAACGCGCCGGATTGCGACGGGCAGGGCTGCTGCGCTCTGGGGTGTCCGGCCGATGCGAAGCGCTCGACGAACGTGAGCTACGTGCCACGCGCCTTGCAGGCCAACGCGTTTTTAATCACCGGCACGGAGGTCGACGAGATCACGCTGCGTGACGGGCAGGCGTGCGGAGTGAGCGGTCATGTGGCGGCGACCGGTCGTCGCGTGCGGATCAAATCACGGGTGACGGTTCTTGCCGGGGGCGCGATTTCCACGCCGCTCTTGCTGCTGCAAACGGGGTTGGCCAACAGTTCCGGACAAGTGGGCCGCAACCTGTCGATTCATCCCAGCGCGGGCGTGTTTGCGATCAATAAGGAGGAACTGGAGCCGGAGAAATCGATCCCGCAAGGTTACGGCGTGTTCGAATTCGCGGATCAGGATCTGTTACTTGAGAACGCGCACTTCCCATTGGACATGGCGGGGATGTTCTGGTCGCAGATCGGGCCGGATTTGCAACAGTTACAGGAGAACTACAACCACCTCTCGGTGTTCGGCTTCATTATTCGCGACACCTCGCGCGGGCGCGTACGGCCGGGACACCTGCAGCGGGCGCTGATTACTTACGACGTCAATCCGACCGACCTGCGCGGGTTGCTGCACGGCATCAGTACGGCGACGCGCATCATGCTGGCATCGGGCGCTCGCGCGGTGCATGGCCCGGTGCACGGTTGGCGGTTGATGCGCAGCGAACGCGACCTGGCCGCTAATCTGCGGCGTCCCATTCGTGTCGACGACCTCGACCTTTCCGCCTATCACCCGCTGGGCACGTGTCACATGGGCGGGGACGCGCGCTCCTCGGTTTGCCGACCCGACGGCCGCGCGTGGGATGTGCCGGGGCTGTACATTGCCGATGGCTCGGTGGTTCCGCCAGCGCTGGGCGTCAACCCGATGATCACGATTTCGGCGGTGGCGGCCCGCATTGCCGATTGCATTCACGACGGATTGCACGGTGGAGGATCGTGACGGCGGGAGCCGTCGATTCCACACGGACACGACCCGAGAAAACCGCGTTTTGTTTGAAAAACGACCGAGTTTGGGCTAACGTACAAGCATTAAATCGCGGTGCGTTCGCAATCTTCAGCGCGCACAGTGAAATGTATTTTATTTGCAGCCCTCCCAATCGTATGCGGATCCATGGGCACGTCCCGGAACCGCACGACACACGTATGCGAAATATGCGCCTCGTACGTAAAACGATTGGAAGGCCGATGGCTGTGTTCCGCGGGATGTTCGGTTTCTGTTTGGCCGTGTTACTGGTTTCATTCGGGGTATTCGGTTGCGCCGAAGACCAGGAACAAGACAACGCGGAGATCGAAGACGCGGACGACGAATCCGGCGATATCTTACCGGCGGACGTTTCGCTGTTGATCGCCGGAGACGGCGGCGTACTTTTTGCCGAAGCCGGTGAACGCCGTTGGGCGACGACACCGGAGACGGTTTTCCACGATGTCGCTATCACAAGTACACCCGATGAATTCCTCACCGTGGGTTTCGATGAACAGCGCAATCGGGGCGTCGTGTTTCGCGTCGATGTCGCCGACGGCGTGGCCGAGCCGGTGGACCTGTCTGTCGATTGCGAGGGGATAACCTTTCTCGATGCGGTCTCCTCAGGCGAGGAAACGTGGATCGTCGGCGCCGATCATCAAAACGGCTGCGGCGTCGTTCTATTCAGCGACGGCGAGAGTTGGGCGCGAGTGGACATCGAACCGCCGGCCGCAAGCGAATCGTGGTGGCTGACGGCTGTCAGCTTTTTCGGCCCGGACATGTTCGTTGCCGGTTTCGACGAAACCAACTGGCGGGACGTGTACTACATCCGCCCTGCCGGTGGGACGCTGGAACGGCTGGACATCGTCGGCAGCCCCGAACGAACCGTATATCCCCGCCGTTTCTTCCCGATAGAGAATCAGGACGCCTTCTGGTTGGTCGGCAGCTATCTCGACATGCCCTTCGATCCCATGATGTATTGGGCGGAAAAAACGCAAGATTGGCACCTCGCCAGTTCGTGCATCATCCCGTCGCATCGCGTTTTCTGGGGAGGCGAGGTGGACGGGAAAATCGTGTTTGTCGGATCGCGTGGGATCGGAGACAAGAAGAGAACGTTTGCATTCAGCGACCGCTCATTGCCCTTCGGGGAGCAGCCGATGATCATCGAATGGGATCCGACCCGGGTGCGAACCGACGGATTGGGGGAAGAGTACCATTGGTTCGACCTTGACGTGCCGCTACCGGACGGGCGGATCGTCCTGCGCGTATATGAAACGGCGGAAGCAACGTACTACTTGTATTGGGACAACCAGGGCTGGCTGAAGTTGTATTGTGAACAAACCAAGGCCGTCTATCGTCTGACGGACGCCTTTTGCGAGGTAGTCCGAGTCAAGTTCCTCTAAGCGTTACCGATCATACCAAGTTGGTTTCCACAATTTGCTGACGGCCGCGAAACCGGCGAAGGTTCGCCTTCCCAGCAGGGCGTGCCATAAGTCCAGCAGCACCACGCGCACCATCGATACCGCGAACCACCAATGCAGCCGGCGTCGGATGCGAACCGGGCTGAACATGCCGCGCAAATAGCGCCACGGCTGCTTGCCGACGAAATCCAACGACAAGCGCTCGGTGGCCTTGGCGATTTCCCGGCGGTTCATCGCGCGGGAACGCATCACGGGATAGAACATGTCGTACTTGGAGAAGTCGGTTTCTTCCAGCAACGGCGAATCTTTGTACTCTTCCCAAATCTTGGTGCCGGGGTAGGGCATGAAGGGGTGGAACGCGGCGAAGTCGAGGTGTGTGTCACGCGCGTAACGCCCCAGTCGTTTCAGCTTTTCCGGCGTATCGTTCGGCAGGCCGGTCATCCACGTCGCTTGCCGGAAAACGGAGGGATACTCGCTCTCCAAGAGGCGCGAAATATGCAAGATGGAATCCTGTTTGTGATCGTGCTTGCCGATCACGACCATGTCTTCCTCTTCGCCGCGCTCGGCGCCCATCAATACGTGCGACAGCCCGGCGTCGACCATCTTGCGCAACACGCCGGTGTCGTGCTGTTGCAGCAAAATGTCCGGCCGGCAAAACGCCCACCAGCCCAATTTATAACCGCGGGATAATATCCCCTCGGCCAGCGTTTCCATAATCCCGGAATCGTAGTTCCACGTCGCGTCGACCCAGAACAAGTAGCGCACGCCGTACTCGTTGTAGAGCAAATCGATTTCTTCCAGGATGCGGCCCGGCGATTTCTGCCGCAGCCGGGGAATCAGGTGCTCGCCCGCCGTGTCGAGCACGTGGTCGCCCTCCAGGTAGGACCACGAACAGAAATTACATTTGTAAGGACAACCGCGTTGCCCCTGAATGGTAATCGCCTTTGGCCACAGGATGCCGAACGGCGCGTATTTGTTGATCGGTGCCAGGTCGTAGGCGGGCATCGGCAGGGTATCGAGCGGATCGATCAACGGTACCGGGGCCGTTTTGACGACGCGGTCCCCTTCGCGAAAGGCCAGGCTCCCGACGGTGGATAGGGCCGTCCCTTCGCGCAAGGCCTCCAGCAATTGCCGGAAGGATTCTTCGCCTTCCCACCGCACGACGAAGTCCAGCTCGGGGTAGTTCGCGAGGGAATAATCGGGCAGCGCCGAGTGAAAATGCCCGCCGCCCACGGTGACGATTTCCGGGTTGATCTGCTTGGCCATGCGCACCAAACGCATGCCCTCGTGCATGTAGCAGATCATGTCACCGACGCCCACGACGTCCGGTTGCTTGTCGCGGATCAGTTTCTCGAGCATCTTCCAACCGATGCGCAACGGCGGGCAATCGATGATCTCGATGTCCACACCCACCATGCGCTCGCGCAAATACGCGGCGAGGCACGGAAAGCCCAACGGCAGGAGAAAGTTGTCGGATTCATTGATGATCGGCCACATGTAGCTGGGAGGCCGGACGAGCAACAGATGAATTCGTTCCTTACCCCGTAACGCGGTTGCCGTGTAGTCAGCTTGTTTCACGATAGGTTAGCCTCCAGGAAAACGTTTCGGCCCATTGTTCGGCGCGCACCCCGAGACGCCGCGCCGTGATGCCGTCGGCCAGTCCGGCCAGCGAAGCGAGAATCGGGATCGGCTTCTGGGATTGGCAGGCGAAACAATTCGAAACCGGGTGACGCCGTCCCGCCAGATGCGTCTCGCGGATCTCGCGCATCATGGGCCCGGTCCAAAAATCGTACAACGAAGTTTCGTTCAAGTTAGCTGCCGGCTCGCCGTCCAAGCCCGCGGAGCAACAGGGATACAGTCCGCCATCGGCGCGCACCAATGCGGGCCCGTACCAGAGAAACGGGCAGGGTCCGGCGGATGTGTAATGATGTCGCCGGTCGTGGATGTGCGGCGGCCGGTTGGTGAACTCGTCTCGACAGACGCGCACTGCGGTCACGCCGCGTTGACGCCAAAAGTGTCGGATGGCGCCGATTTCTTTGGCCGTCTGCTCGGTGCGCAGCATTTGGACAAAGACAAAGGGTTGCCGCTTGCTTGCCCGGCGTCGTTCCAGGAAGTGAAGAATGTTCGCGACGGTTCGCGCGTAGTTGGCGCCGCGCCGCAAGTCTTCGTAAACCTCCGGCCGCAGCGTGTCGACCGAAAACGTCACGGCGGTCAAACCGGCGTCGAGCAGTTCGGTGGTCTTGCGTTCGTCCAGCAGTGTGGCGTTGGTCGCGATGTGGGTCTGGATGCCGCGCTCGCGGCACAGCGCGATGCGATCGACCAGGTGCGGGTCCATCAACGGCTCACCCATGCCGTAAAGGTGCATCGTGTCGATGCGGTGCCGTGGGTCGTCGATCAACGTGCGAAAGATATCCAGAGGCAGCACGCGCTCGGGCGTCGGGGAGTGCGTCCGGTGGCAGAAGGTACAACGCAGGTTGCAGTGCGTCGTGGTCTCTACGGTCACCACGGCCGGGCCGGTTTCGACCGTCGGCCGGCGACGCAGGTAAGTCCAAAGGCGTCGCATGCGTTCTCGAGTATTTTGCGCTGTGTTTCGCATCGCCAACACGCTAACAAAAATGGATGCCGGACGCGAGCGCTTGTCTTTCGCGACCCATTGTCTAAACTCAAAACGCACCACGAGGCGGGATCATGAAGACAAGCAGAATATCGCCCGGATTACCGGATCTTTCGACCATCGCGTTGGTCTTGATATGCATGTGTTTCTGTTTCGGCTGCCGGGAAGGCGGGCGGAAATCGAGCGAACCCGCTGCCGACAATGGCCCGCAGAAAACCGCCGCGACTTCTGTCACCGTCATTCCCCACGAAGACACCGATGCGGCCAACCGCGCGGGGATGACCGATATCCTAGCCGCGCTCGCGGCGCTGCCGAAAGGCACGGTGCTGCTGGTTGAGGATTCGCTGCGCGATCTGGCCCCGCCGCAGGTTGAGGTGCGCCGGTTCCAACTAACCGATTCCACGCGAATCCTACCCGACAAGCGCAGCAACCCCGCACTCGCCCAGGCTGTTTTGGCGCCGGCGAGTTTGGCCGTTTATTCGATGTTTCGGGCGGGCGACGAGGTATGGGACAAGGCCGCGGTGGGTGCCGACGCGAACGCGCGGATTCTCTTTTTGGCGACACGTCGCAAACCGGTCGGAGAGCAGTTGGCGGCGGCCGGAACCGACGCCGACCGCTACGCCGAGCGTGTGTCCATTCCGGCCGGCGAGGATTCACCCGCGTTTGAGATCGAGAAATATGAGGTCACACACGCCCGGTACGCCGCGTTCCTGAATGAGATGAATTTCTCTTTCGACGAGGTCGTGGCGTATTACTCGATCAAGGACCCGGCGGCGCGGATTGTATATCTCGACGGCCGGTTTCGCGCGTATGAGGGTGCGGCGGTGTGGCCGGTGTTCCACGTCAGTTGGCACGGCGCGGATGCTTTCTGCCGGCACTACGGCGGCCGCTTGCCGACCTTCGACGAGTGGAAGCGAGTCGCCGGGGAGCAGCGCGGCTTCCGCTACCCGTGGGGGAACGAGACCGACTTCACCCATCGCGCCAACTTTACGGGGGATGCGGACGGCTACCCCATGTGGGCGCCGGTCGATGCCTTTACGGCCGGGGCGTCGCCGGAGGGCGTTTTCAATCTGGCGGGCAATGCGTACGAATGGATCGATCAATACCGCGTTCTCGGCGGGGCGTGGGAATTTAGTCCAGCTCTTGCCGCCAACGATCAGAGCGACATGAATTCGCCCTTCGACCGCAATCTGCACGACGGCTTTCGTTGCGTGTATCAAGCGTCTGGATCATCCGAATGAATCGACTTTGCGCAATCGCGCTGTTGCTTGCGGTAACCGTCGCGCTGGCTGCCGCGGCCGATGCCGAGTGGCGGCGCGTGCTGGACCGGGACGGCATTGTTGTGGCGGTGCGGCCAGTGGACGGCTCGGACCTCGATGAGTTCCGCGGCGTGGCGACGATCAAGGCTCCGCTCGCCGTCGTCGCAGCGGTGGTGCGGCACGTCGAAGGCCATCCGGCTTGGATGGATCGCACGCAAAGCGCCCGCGTCGTAAGGCGGTCGGGACCGCGCACCGAAATCCTCTACCACGTCAGCGGGGCGCCATGGCCGCTCAAGGATCGCGACTTGGTTTCGCGCCGCGAGGAAATCTGGAAGTTGGACGAGCGCAAAGTCGTTTTTCGCTTTCGTGACACGCAGGACGCCGACGTACCGCCGCGCGAGGGCTTGGTGCGCATCACGCAGTTGCGCAGTCGTTGGGAGCTTACGTGGTTGGGCGCGAACAGCACGCAAGCCGTGTACGTCAACCGCGCCGATCCCGGCGGGGCGATTCCGATTTCCATCGCCAATTCGCAGAGCAAAAACGTGCCGTTCAATACCTTGCGAAATCTGCGGCGCGTGGCCAAATCCGGCCGGTATGACGGCATGGCTGGTGAAAGCGAGTTGGGACGGCGCATCGCCACGCTCGCGGCCGCCGGCGAGTGGAAGTAGGCCTCAGCTAAGCAATCCCTCGATAATCAAATCCACGGCTTCGTCCTCGCTCAAGCCGCGCGACATCAAAGTTTGCAGTTGCTTGGAATCGACACTGCCGATGGCGGCCTCGTGCGTCACGTGCGCTTTGGGATGCAACACTTCGACAACGGGAATCGCCGAGGCGACCGCTTCATCCTGCACGATTTCCTTGCAGTCGACGTGACCGCGGGCGTGCGCCGCCGTTGCCCGCAGCGTGTTGCGAATTTCCGCTTTGGCTTGGCCGCGCAGGGCGATGTAGCTGTTGAGCACGCCGCGCGAATGCTCGCCGACCAGGTTCGCGATTTCGTGAATGCGGATCCGATCGTCGCCGCGAGCGCTCATGCGGGCGACCATTTCGACCACCGCGTGGGCCTGGCAAGTCGTTTCGTATTCAATGTCCATGATGCCGACGCGGCCTTTGATCAACTCGAATTCGGTTTTGAAGCGACCGCCTTCCGCGACCGTGACCGTGGCCTTGGGCACGACGGTGACGCCGCCGTCGGGGCCGTGCACGTGGCGCTCGAAGTAGGAGTACTCGGCGTTTTCGCCGATGTGAATGTCGGCGTTCATCAAGTGCTGCACGTCGACCGCGTTGGGGAAGGTGCAGTGCGCGACGACTTCCACCTTCGCGCCGTCCTCGATGTGGACGTGCAGGATGATCCGCTGCACGCCGCTTTCGGGCAGCATGCCGAAACAGAGGTGAACGGGCTTGGCGATGTGATGACCCGCCCGCACGCGGAATGTCGCCTCGACGCCGTCGGGCAGCTCTTGGGCGTCGATCTCCAGGCCGGGCACGGTGTGGCTGGCCAGCACCTGGTTGTGGTTGATCTCGATGTGCGCCACGTCGTCAGGCAGATGGTGGCTCATGTTGATCGAATCGAAAATCTCGCGGATGGTATCTTCAACGGCCATGTCTAGGCTCCGGATTCGTCGATGTCGGGGAAATTGGGATGGCGGCAGGGCTGGCATTTGTCTTCGAAAAACAGGCCGACCTTATCGACCGGGCCCTTTTCGACGACTTGGCCGCAACACATCAGGAAACAATGCTCGGCCTGCTCCAACACCGTCGTACTGTGCGTGATCAGAATGACTGTCGACCCTTGCGTCTTGAGCGTGCGCAGGGCCTCGAAAATGCGGTTGAGGGCTTCGACGTCGATGCCCGAATCGGGTTCGTCCATCAGCACGACCTTGGGCTCCACCGCGAGAATCGACGCGAGTTCGATGCGCTTGCGCTCGCCACCGCTGAGCGTCTTGTCCACGGCGCGCGCGAGGTAGGCGTCCGGGTCGAGGCCGACCTGCGAAAGCACGTCACGAACACCTGCGGGCGACTTGTCTTTCGCGCCGGCTTTGAGAAATTTCTCGACCGTCAGGCCCTCGAAACGCGCCGGCTCCTGCCAACCCAGGGTGATGCCGCGACGCGCCCGCTCATCCAGCGGTACGCCGCGCAGGGATTCGCCTTCGAAAAGGATATCGCCGCCCATGTGGGTGTAACCGGGCAGGCCCATGATGGTGGCGGCGAGGGTGGATTTTCCCGCGCCGTTCGGTCCCACGAGGGCGTGGATGTGTCCTTCCCAGAAATCGATCGACACGCCGTTTAGAATCGGGTGACCGTCGAGTTCCAGTGAGACGTTTTTGAGTTCCAGGATACCCATGGGCGCGCCCCCATGCTTTGGTGCGCGAAGTTATCGGGCCGCAATATAAGGACGAAACGGTGCTTCGTCACCCGGGGTCGTTAGGGCAGCGGCAGCCGTGTGCGCCCGACGCCGAACTCTTCCGTCACGTGCCCGATCGTCGCCTCGCCGCCCGGAAGCTGGACCAGCGCCAACTCCATGGAGAAATCATTCTCCATGCGTTCGTACGTAAGCAGGCTGGCGTTGGACGCGAAGCCGTCCACATCCAGGAGCGCGCGGCCGGTTTCCGCATCGTAGGTGACAAGCTGCGCCAAAGCGCTCAATTCGCGCAGATACTCGCCCTTATCCGTGGAGTCGAAGAGCGCAAAGTTGAACGACCGCATCGCCACAAAGGCCGTCGGCATCGACGGCGCACCTTGAATGACCTGCCGCCGAAACTCCGGCGCGGCGTGGGCGTAGTTCGGCTGAAAGAGAAACAGGGGATCGTGATACTCGAGCCGGTAGTGAACCCGCGCCCCGGTGACGGCGCCCTCATGCATGCCCATGACCAGCGCGTGCACGATCGCCTCGGTTTCGGCGTGCGCGATAGCTTCGTTCATATCGCGGCGGTCGGCCGGGCCGAGGTCGAAGCGGGCGTAAGCGGTGAAGCTGATTCGGCCGTCGGCCACGGCGACGTTCTCGATGCCCGCGCCGATGCCTCGCGACGTGTAACCAAGAGCCGGACCGTAGTCGGCGGGGTAGGCGGGGTCGTGTTGTTCGACGGCGGAATTGAGCGTCAAACCCTGCAGGAAAACGAAGTGGCGGTCGTAGCCGTCCAATTCGAGGTCGTCGAGCGCGAAGGAAAATTGTTGGCGGGCCTCATCAACCGGCGCGGCCAGAAGCAGCTTCACGGCTACCGGCGTAAACGCCGCCGCGTCACCGGCTTGAATCCGCGCATAGCGATAGCGCACCAGAGGCGTGTCCTGAAACGTCTCGCCCGTCGACCAATTGCCGCCGACATAACCGGCGACCAGCCCGGCATCCGCCCCGGCGGCCTTCCATTCCGGGTGAACTTCCCACCAACTGATGCGGTGATTCAACCACTTCCAGGCCAGGCCGATCCCGCTAGTGACCGTTGCGCCGCGACAGGCGCGAGGGGCGGCGGTTTGTTCCCAACCAGCGGGATCCGAAATCAGACTCGCGGCGTCTCCGGAATTCTTGTGGTTCGCGCCGGTTGAGACGCAGGTTGCGACGAACAGGATCATCGCGACGCAAGCGGTCGCTGTGGCCCAAATTCGCGCGACGTGTTTAGGTTTTTGCATATCCCAGAGAGCTTTCTTTGTTAAGCGATAGATAGCAAAGCCTAATGCGAAACCAAGCCGCAGGCAATTGGAGGCGGGAAGCGAGAGCCGCTGATGGCCCGATGCGAGGGTCGCTGTCTTGCGTCCGGCGCGAAAGGCCGCTAAAGCGGGGGAGTAGGTTTTTTACTTCGACGATCGCCGCCTCCCGCAAGGTCGGGGGGAGTTGCGACGTGGAGAGGCCGATCCGGGCATGCGTTTTCTAACCACGGTAATTTTCGTCTCGTTAGCCCTCGGCGTGTTGGGGGCCGGGTCGGTGTTCGCCCGAGAGGTTTACCTGACCTACTTGTTTTTTGCCTTGCTGCTGGGATCGTGCGCGGCTCCGGTTCTGTTTCTCGTAGCGTTGTTTATGCCGGTTTCGCATCGGCGATTGCCGACGGTGTATCGCCAGATCAGCCCCTTTGTCCTTTGGCTTTGGCTGGCCACGACGTACACGTTTCTGCTGCTGGCTCAACCCACCGCGATGCAGGCCATGACGGCGGCCGCGTTTGTCGCCTGGTGGCTTGCCGGTTATCTCGGCGACCGGCGATGGCCGCGCTTTCTGCTGTGGCCGGTTTTGTTGCTCGGCGCATTGGTGGCGGCAAAGACGGCCGAACACTACGGCGTCGAAAAAGTGGTTGTCGTGACGTTGCTTGTGGCGCCCGTTGTCTTTGAATGGTCGCGGCGCCGCGAGGGGTGGTCTCTTTGGGATTTCTACGGGAAAGCGACCTGGCCCTTGGCGGCCGTGCTCTTTTTCGGTTTTGCGGCCTTCGCGGTTTTTGTAGTGCCGGGGCCGGAGCCGCAGCTTGACGCCTTGTTCGGGGAGGAAAGCGCGCACGCGGGCGAGATGGAGAAGTACCGGCAACTGCCGCGGCTCTACGACATCAAAATCGACGCGGCGAACCGGCTCTTATTTTTCTCAGAGAAAAACGCGCGCTTGATCGGGCGCATCAATCTGGATGACGGCTCGTACCGCTTGTCGCCGCAGTATCCGGAGCATCCGGAGCAAATCGCGCTCGTCGACGACGGCCGCACGGTCGCAAGCTATTTTCGCCTTTGGGAAAAAGAGAAACACGAACTCATTCTTTTCGACGCCAAGAGCCTGGCCGTCAAGAAACGCTGTTCGTTTGTCGACTGGGTGGATCTAGCGGCGACGCCGTATCCCGGGTTTCTCGCGGGCATTCGCGAACGGCCGGAGCCGGAATTTTCGTGGATCAATCTTGAGCGCTGCGAACGGGAGGTCTGGCCGACCGATACCTCGTGGCCTTTCCAAGTGCTTTGCGCCGCGAGCGGCGGCCGCTGCTACGTGTCGGGCTGGATTCTGTCGCATTTTCTGACCGAGGTGACGATAGGTGAGGGGCCGCGTCCGGTCGGCAACCGCCACGTCGGCTTGGGAGCCTTTGCGCTGGGCATGGCGTTGGACGAGGCCGGCCGCCGGCTTTACGTCACCAGGCCGCTGGCGGGCAGCGTCGATATCGTCGATACGTATTCACTGCGCCGCGTCGGCCGGTTGCCGTCTCCGCCGATGGTGCGCGCCTTGGCCGTGGCGCCGGAGCACGACCTGATCTTCCTGCCGGTTTACTACGACGGTATCGTCTACGTGAAGAGACTTTCCGACGGCCGCACGCTCGGGCGTTTTCGCGTCGGGCACATGGTGCGCGAAGTGATTTGGTCGCCGGAAGCCGGTGGCCTGTTCCTGTTGAGCGAAAGGACCGTCTGGCGCTTGACGACCCAAAACCTGCTTGCCTGGCTTGCCGAACGCGCGGATTGAAAACTCGGCTACGTTTTGCGAATATCTTTCAATATCATTAACCGTTGCGCGATCTTGGAAAGCGTTTTGCCCACGGAGGCTGTGATGCGTCGTTTATCCGTGCTTTTTCTGATTATGTTTGTGTTGTTTTCACTGACGATCGTCGCCTGCAGCGGTGACGATGAGGACGAAAACAGCGGCGAGGAAGACGCTATCGATGGCGATGACGACAACAATGACGACGCTGTTGATGACGATGACGACGATAATGATGACGACAACAACGATGATGACACATCGCCCGGCCTGACGGACCCCGGAGAGTATGGGCCTTACGCCGTGGGCGTCACGACCCGCGTTTTCGAGTACGACACCTTTGCCGAAGATGAGAAATCGATCCGGCATCGCCCCCTGCTCACCGAAATGTGGTATCCGATTCTGCCCGCGGACGACATCGGGCCGCACGACACGCCGATCGACTTGTTTGGCAAGTGGGGGGGGCTGGTCGAGTTCATTTTTAACTTGCTGCTGCCCGACGACGAAATGGCGAACATGTCCATTCCCTTCGCGCCCTCGCGGGATGTGCCGATCGCGCCGGGCGGACCGTTCCCGGTGGTTTTGTACTCGCACGGCAACGCGTCGATTCGTTTCGCGGCGCACACGACCTGCGAGCACCTAGCCAGCCGCGGCTTCATCGTGATCGCCCCCGACCACCCGGGGAACGCCTTCGCCGCCGCTTTGCCGGACCGTCTTATTATCTACAACCCGCTGCAATCGCCGGCCGATTTCCTGCTGCGGCAGGAGGACATGATCCACTTATTGGACGTGGCCGAGGAATTGAACGCCGACGACCCGCTCGACTTTTTTACCGACAAGATCGACGTGACGCGAGCGGCGCTGGTCGGGCATAGTTTCGGCGGCAACACCGTGCTGGAGGTCTTCCGGCGCGACCCGCGTTTCTCGGCCTGTGTGGCGCAGGCGGGGCCGGACATCCCGATTATCAACGACAACATGGAGGGCTTGCTGACCTTCGTATCGCTTGAGGATCACACGCTGTCGGGGTACACGCGGCTGTTTCGTTTGATCTGGCGCAAAGCGCCGCCGCCTCGCTTAAAGATCGAGTTTTATCTTGGCGGGCATTACACGTATACCGACGCCTGTTCGCTCACGCCGAGTTTGTTCGGTGAGGGCGACGGTTGCGGTACGGGCGAAAGCGTACACACGGGCGAACCCATCGAGTTCATCGACTCGACGTTGGGCCTCGAGATCACAAACCGCTACACCACCGCGTGGCTGGAGTGGCGGTTGTTGGATCTACCGCATCTGAATGTGATTACGCAGAACCTGTATCCGGAGCACATCGACCACAAGGTGCAACTGCGCGAGTAAGCTAGTCGAAAGTGCGCGCCACGATGTTGTCGATGCGCGAATCCGTGAGCCAATCCCCGCCGTCATCAATATATTCAAAAAAGAACCCGTCCAGCGGTGCGCCGCCGCCCGAGTAGGAAACATGCTGACAGTCGCTATTATCGCCGTTGATGAAAACGGTGAAGTTGTTGGCTTGCGGGAACACGTCGAGGCTGATGGTGTTCCAATCTTCCTCGTCGAGGTAACCGCAATTTCCGGACAGTGGGGTTGAGACTTGCCCGTCGCCGACTTTGATAAAGAACCGGAGTAGGGCGTCTTGGTGGCAGCCAAACATCATTTTGCCATTGCCCAACACGCGCACGTCGTAGTCGACGGTGAATGAATCGGCGAGTTCCGCGCTTCCCGAAAGATACGTCGAAGCCCGCCCCCAGGCGTAGTCGGCAAGGTTATCCGAATCGAGAGCCTGGAGTGCGACACTCGACTTCCCGTCATCGTTGATAATGTTCCACGCGATCTCGTCGCCGAAGATATTCCACGTATCATCGAAAAAATTCGAAACATCGCCGAGTGGGTAATCTTCAAAATCCTCTTCAAAAAACACGACGGACCCGCCGGTGTCGTCGTCGCCGGTGTCGTCGTCGCCACTCGTGTCGTCATCATCGTCAGTCGCATCATCGTCACCGGGCAGGTTCGAGTCGTCGTTGTCGTCGTTGTCGTCGTTATCGTCGTTATCGTCATCATCATCATCGCCACATGCGAAAACCGCTCCGAGAACAAATATCACCGCAAGAAGAAACATCGGAATCAGCCAGGAAATACGCATCTTAAAAACTCCTTCTGCGGTCGTTACGAAGATAAGCAAGGATGAGAAAATTTTGCGCGAACTTTGCCATAAATGAAAATGCGCGGCAATCGTCGAAAACGCCCAGCCACCCTTTCGGCACCAATCCGCCGGGCGGATAAAAAAAAGGGCGACCTTTCGGTCGCCCAATCACGGTTCGAAGTTTGGCTTGAGTTGGCTGGGTAATTTCGTCCTTTTTTGCCCTCCGCTTAGCGCAGGGCGTCTCGAGCCAAAACTTCCGCGTAAAACCCAATATCCGGTGCGTCGCGCCGCACGCGATCGTTGATCTGACGGCGCTGTTGTTCCAACATGTGATCCGGCCACGATTTCGCCGGATTAGCCCCGCTGGTCGTGATGGCCGGTCCGCCTTCCCAGTAGTTCTCCGTTCCGAAGAAGTACAGGGCGTAGTCGGTGCCTTCGAAATTCGGCGGCAAGTTCTGCGCCACACAGGCGTCGTCGAGTTCCGCCGTGGGATCGTCCATGAAATCCGACCAGAGCTTGTAACCGCAATCGGCGATGTCTTCGCCGTCCAGGTAGGGCGAAGCACCCGAGACGCCGTGCGCACCGTAGGCGAAGCTGTAGAAGTGCTGATGGGGGCCATTGAAATGTTCGCCCATCTCCAGCGCGAAGTCGTTCGGCGTGGAAGGGTCGAGCACGCCGTTCATCATCAGCATCGGCACGTCGGTGGTCGCCCACTGATCGTCGACGGGGTCGTCGTAGACCGGCCAACTGAGGTAGATCTCGTGGCGGTCGTAGCCTTTGCCGTAGCCGACGAGCGAAGTCTCGTACACGCCGTCGAGGTACGTCACGAGGTCTTCGTCGGTCGGAAAGCGGCTGTGCTCCCAGAGTTCGGAGGACATCTCGTGATAGAACAGGGCTTCGCTCAAGGACAACTTGTCGAGGTCGTCGGTCGTCTTGCCGGAGCCGAACACCTGGTTGAAGAAGAGGGCGACAGCGTTGATGTCTTCCGGGCTGCAGCGATCAACGCGGTAGATGATCGCGGGAATCGTCGCGTACCAAGGCCAGTAGTACGCGAGTTGGTCGAAAAAGACCTTCAAGTATTCCGTCGTCATGCCCAGCGTGGCGCAATGGCCCGCGTCGAGCTTGTCGTAGAGAGCGTACAGCGTCGGCTCGGGATCGGGAAGATGTTCGTCGCAAAACTCGTCGGCGGCGCACAAGTCGAAGATCGCCCGCACGGCCTTGTCGGCGTATTCGTCCTGGAAAGCAATGCTCGACTCAGCCGGGACAATGCCCTCGAAAATCATGCCGTCGGCCTGGTCCGGAAAATACTGCAGGTAGCGATGGCCCCAGAAAACGCCTCCGGAACCGCCCCACACGAAGACCTTCTGGTTTTCCTCGCGGGTGTGGTGAATGTACGCGCCGACATCGATCGCGCTATGCGTGGTGCCGTAGACGATCAGATCGTCGCCGAAGTTTTCCTCGAGGTACGCGCCGCACGCGATCGCCTCTTCCAAGGTGAAGGAAATGCCGGCCGGGCCGTACTTGCTCTCCTGCAACGGGCACTCGAGGTATTCGGAAAAACCCGAACCGCGTGGATCGAGCGTGTAGATGTCGAAGTCCGGATGATAGTCGTGGAAGTATTCCATCCAAACGGGAAATTCGATTACGCCGGAAGCGCCGGGTCCGCCGTGCAACAGCCAAAGCTGAGCGGTGGCCGCCTTGCCCTCGGCGGGCAGGCGTTTGGCGTACACCGTGAACGTGCGATCGTCCGGTTCCAGCCAGTGCATCGGCATCTGGGTGGCGGCGCACTCGGCGCGTCCGTCATCCAATCCTTCGTAAAGGGAGCAGGGGAACCACTCTACTTCGACGCCGTCGATCAGTTCCTCGAGGCTGGGAACATCATCGTCGCCGAAGGAACCGGGTGCCCCGTCGTCATCGCCCGGGTTGTTGTCGTTGCCGCCCGCGTCGTCGTCGTCATCGTCGGCTTGGCACGCGGCCAGGCACAGGAGCGCCGCCACGAGCAGAACCAAGGTCAAACGCAAAAAAGACTTCATGCTAACCATCCCTTTCACACCCAGCCGAGTGAGACCGCCGCCCACCGCGCGATCCGCCATTGGCGTTGAAGCCATCGAAATGAGAAATACGCCGAGGGAGACGCCCCGCCTCCATTACGCACAATCGCTCCGCGTAAGCCGGCTTTACCGGTAAACGATACCACCGAATGCAGGCACGACAATCCGAACTCTCGTGGAGAATGAGTGAAGGGCTAGGTATTAACCGAAATCCACACAGGAGAGTCCGAATTGCGGATTCTGCCGAACGGCGCGCCGGTGGAGAGAGACGGCCGGCGGCGTCCGAGGTGATCCGCTTATTAAGGGGACGGCAAACGCCATCCCTCGACGTTTTGAATGTGATGAGCGGGGTGCGTGGCGGATAAACCGGAAAAACGAGCTGGTGAGTCGAGTTCTGAGTACGCGCCACGATGTGCCCTCGGGATCAATGAAAAGCCGCCAAAGCGGCATACGCTACGAAACAAAGCAAGTGTAGGCAACGAAGAGGGCTATGTCAATAGAAAAACAAATCTACCAAGTTAATAACGATAATAAATGGTAGTCAAGCGGCTCGCTTCTATCTCGATCAGGTGTTTGCCGCGCAGAATGTCGCTTCAGCGTGCCTCACAGGGCGAATATCCAGCGGAGTAAATCCATAACAATTTTGCCGGGGTTGGCGCCCGCTTGGAGGCAGTCCGCCGCCGAAAACGCCTGCGCGCTATCCAAAACCGGACCAGCCGGCGCGGCAAGGTTTACGTCCGGCGAGGCACCGGCAACGAGCGCCGCCCACAGGGTTAGGGCGGCCAAAACCAAGGCCAACATGCCGAATTTCTTCATCAGTTCGCTCCATTTCTCCGCGACGGGAGGCGTGGTTGATTTTTCCCGAACCGCTTCGAGTTCGGGGTCGGTATTGAGGTAATGCCCGATTTCCTCGGTACGGTCGGGCGCGTGGTCGAAACGTTCCAGCCAGCGTAAGACGGTGGCCTGCGCCTGAACGGCCGCGGCGCTGTTTTCTCCGTGTTGATTTTGCTGCGTGCGGTATTCCAAGGCCGCCAGTTCGAGCCCGATACAAGCGAGGGGCTCAACTTCCATCCAGCGCGCCGGTTTGGCGTCGGTTGCGCACGCGCTCCACTGCTGCTCGGCGGTTTTCAGGCCGGCGGCGAATTCTCCTTTGCGCTTGCGAAGCCAGAGTTCCTTTTGGAAGAGCAGGTTGCGAACGCGCAGGGGGATATTCTCGTCGTTGTGCAGTTCGAAGCGATCGCGCCACTCGGCGAGGCTTTGCTCCACGATGTCGTAGCGCCCCATTTGAATCGCCGCGGCGGCCAGCAACGCGTAGGCCCGCGCTTTGGTTTCGCGGGCGCGGGGGGAATCGTCGGTCAACTTCAGGTCGATCACGAGCCGGGCCATGTCGATGACCGTTTGGAAGGCGTGGCGGATTTGCTCGTGCGTGTGGGGGATGCGCACCGGCGCGTCGCTGTCTTCCTGCTTTTTCTTCGCGTCGGCCCAGGCCCGCTGCATGTCGAGGGCCGCGTAGAAATACTTGTCGTTGACCATCTCGATCTGGTTGACTTCCGGGATCTCCGAGAGCATCGGCCGCGACAAACTGCGAATCGTGTTCTCCGCTTCCGTGAGTTGAAAGCGCGAATCGATAGTCGTTTGGATGTTACTCAGCACGCGCTCATCGGACCCGAGAATATGGGCGATGAAATGGGTCAGAAAGCGGTCGGCGTCGCGACTGTTCTCGAAAATTTCGTCCAGTAGTTCCTCGTCGCGGTCCTTGCGGGTTTCGGGCTGGTTGAACATGATTTGCGCGGCCTTCTGCGAGCGGCCGTACGTGATCGAAATGTACTTGGGAACCGACATGCCCAAAATGGTCTGGATCGCTTCCCGAATTGCCTCGTCGCGTTCACTCAGCGGCGTTTGTCCCTTACGCGCCATGGCCGTCCCCTTTCCACCGATACAACCCACTTTATGCGGTCTGGACAAAACGTGTCAAACGACCAACACCGTATCAATTATACCAAATAAAAAACACGACAATATGGAAGGATAGCCGGGCACACCGGCGTTCGGCTTGCGGAAAACGGCCCGAAGTCAGTTGAACGGGTCAACGAGCGATCTACGTCTCGATGACCTTTTCCTCTTCTGCCGCAGCGTTGCGCCCCGCGATGCGCCCGAAAACCAAGGTGGCGCAAACCGCAGTACCGCTGCCGGGATAATACGGGCCGATAAACCCGCCCGAGACCATCCCCGCCGCGTACAAGCCTGGAATCGCCGCCCCGGCGGTGTCGATCACGTGGGCTTCGGTGTCGATTTTCAATCCGCCCACCGAACCGACGTTGTAGCAGAGGCAGCGCGTGGCGAAGTAAGGCGGCGTGTCCAACGCTTGCAGAGCGACCTCGCGTCCGAAGAGGCTGTCGGCGGCGTCGCCGTTTAGGTCGTTGTTCCATTTGGCCAGCGTGAGCGGAAACATCCCCGCGTTGACGCCCATCGCCGCGGCCAACCCGGCGGGCGTGTCGGCGGTGACGATTTTGCCACTCTCGATTTCGCTGCTCAGATCGTCGCTCCAGCCGCCGATCGTAGCGCCGCCCATTTGGCGAACGGTTTCGTCGAACACGGCCCAGACGATGTGTTCCTGTTGCGCGAACATGGCGCGCGACACGTATCCGTAATGGGCCGCTTCGTTGACGAAGCGCTGGCCCTGCGCGTTGACCCAAATGCCGGGGATGGGCGTGCCGCCCTCGGTTCGTCCGACGCGAATCGCCGGATAGCTGATCGTGCCGCCCATGCCCGCCAAATCGGCACCGACGTTCATGCCCATCTTCAGCCCGTCGCCTTCGTTGGCGGAATTGGACAGCACAAGGTTGTTTTGCAGGTCATTGTAAAGCTGCGGTGAAAACGCCCGCGCCAATTCGGGATTGCGGTCAAAACCGCCTGACGCCAGGATCACGGCGCGCTTGGCGCGAATGTTGATGTCGGCTCCGTCCACCGTCGACGTGACGCCCACGATACCTAGGTCAGGGTGCTGAATAAGCGCCGCGGCTGGGGCTTCGAGACGAATCGTCACGCCCGCGGATTCGGCCGCCGCCTGCAGAACATCGACGTAGCCGTGGCCGAGCCCGGTCGCCACATGAAGGCGCGCGAGCATTAGGTCGGCGGGGATGTAAGGGATGCTGTCCACCGCGTAGATGTCTTCGTAGACCGCGCCGAGACCACCGAGCCACTCGACATCGGGGCCGGAGTTCGCGGCCAACAGGCTCACGAGATCTTCGTCCACTGCGCCTTCCCCGGCCAGCAGCCAGTACTGTTCGTGTTTCGCGGCGCTGTCGCCCGTAATGCCGAAGGCTTGCTGATACGTAGTTCCCGAACCCTGCACCACGCCGCCGGAAAGCGCCGTGCTGCCGCCGAGCGCATCGCGTTTTTCCAGAAGCAGAACCGACGCTCCGGCGTTCGCCGCTTCGAGGGCGGATGTCAGGCCCGCGCCGCCGCCGCCTACGACGATCACGTCGTACTCTTCGGCGAAATCGATGTCGAAGCCGCTGGCGTAGGCGTTGCTGCCGTCCTTGCCGTCCGCGCCGTCTTCGCCCGCGCATCCGGTCAGCACGCCGGTGACGGTTGCCGCGCCGAACACCAAACCGCCGCGTAGAAAACCGCGTCGGCTGATCGTCTTGTCGTCGTTTTTACTCATGGTTTTAAAACTCCGCAGGTTGGGGGCTCGTGTTACATGCACCCGAAGATGGTTCCGCCGCAGCATGTGGCCACCGGGTCAAGGCAGACACCGAGGAAACAGCCGATGTTACCCAGCGGGTCGGCCAGGGCGTCGGGGCAGTTGTCTTCGACGCAAATGCCGACTTCCGCGAATTCGAGCAGTTCGTCGTAGGACGCCGGGGCCATGCATTCCATTAGGCAATCGTCGGGCAGGCAGGCCTCGAGGCATTTGAGAACGGACACGCATTCGCCGGTTCCGTAAGGGCCGAAGCAGGCGTCGTATTCATCCGGGCAGGACTGCAGCGAGCAGTTGAGCAGGGCGTAGCTGTCGGGGTCCGAGAAATCCTGGCAGCTTTCGACAACGCACTCAGCGAGTTCGGGGCAATCGTCAGCATAGAACAGATCGTCGACGGTCAGGCCGTCGTCGTCGTCGTCGTCATCGCCGGGAGTCGCGTCGTCGTTGTCATCGTCGGTGGCGTCGTCGTCGTCGGCCGTCACGGTGTCGTCGTCAGAGGCGTCGTCATCGGCGTCATCGTCGCCATAAACGACTTGGCCGTCCTGACCGTTATGGCCGTCGTTTCCGTCCGCGCAGGCGAAAAGCAGGGCGAGGATCGCAAGCAAAATTACCAGGAAGTATTTACTCATTGTCGCTGAATCCAATATGGTTTGTTTGCGTCTGGCGAGATTATACGCGAAACCGCTTTCCGGCAAGGGGCCGGGTCAAATTGAAGGAGTAGTAGCGCTACGGTTAAGTTCGTGCTTAGAGCTATTCCAGCGTTGCCACGAGTTCCTTGTATTTTTCGTGGATGAGTCCGGCGTCGAAATCAAAGCCCTCTTGCAATATGGCGTCCCGTTCGGCCTGGGTGAAGTGTTCCATCACCGGCAAGAAGAAATGCTTGTCTTCCTTTTCAATATGCACCGGGTAGAAATCGACCAGGGTGGCCAAAGCCTCGCGGATTTCCGCCAACGCCGTTGCATCGCCGTCAGCATAACGATTACGTGCCGCGACGAGCCGGGCGACGGTGTTACGTCCCAAGACATGTTCCTCGAACAGTTCCTCCATGATGCGACGCTGCTCGGGCGTCAGATCTTTTTTGTCCAGCTCGCGGAAAAGAATGTCCTCCTCCTTACCGTGGTGACAGCGGTCGGCATACGTGCGGATAAAATCCACGGCGCGGTCTAGAAACAGCACGTCCGCCTCACCGCTCTGCGCCATCGCCTCGAGTTCACGTTCGATGCGGCGAATCATGCGCTCGATAAGCCGGTGCTCGATCATAAGCGGACCAATCGGCATCATTTTGCGTTTCGTTTCCATGCCCTTACTCCTTTTCTTTTCTACGTTTCGGCCCCACCGCGGATCATCACTAACAGCATCTTGAAGCGCGTGGCTGCGTGAAGCGCGTGCGGCACGTGGGCCGGCATTAATACCGTTTCGCCTTGAACGGCTTGCATCGTTTCACCGCCGATGGTCAGCGAGGCCTCTCCGTCCAGGATTTGCACGACTGCGTCGTAGGGCGCGGTGTGTTCGCTCAACCCTTGCCCGGCGTCGAAGGCGAAGAGGGTGAGATTCCCGGCCTCGTTTTTGGTCAGCGTGCGACTCACCACGGCGTCGTCGGCGTACGCGACCAGATCAACGAGCTTCACCGCGGTTGCGGGTGGGAGGTGGTTGCTCACGTCCATTCTCCTTTGATGAAATCGACGATCAACTTCCTGACCATCATGATAAGCACTGTTGGTGGCGATTACCCGTTTTCGGATCCGAGACTCTTGTTAGCGGAGACCGCCGAGTCGGCGCGAGGCAAAAAATACCCCTACACGAAGGCAGCAAAAAGACGTATAAATGTCGCAGCTAAGGGGAGGAGATTGAAATGCAATGTTGGTGCGGAAGAAGCTTTTTTCTCGTCGTTGCCCTGCTTGTCGGGCTTTCCGGATGCGCGTCACTTTCCGCCGAGCCGACCGTCAAATACGATTCGTATCGAAATGTGACCACGGTGTCGACCGGCCTGCTGAACTTTGCCGGCCCGCTGAATACGTGCACGATGTCGGCCCATTTTTCGGCAGAAGGCCGGAAACCGGCAGCCCCCGAAGTCGTCACGTTTTTCTTCGGGGCGTTCAGCACGGATTTACGCGACACGGATAACGATTTCGTCGGCTTCTTAATTGATGGCGAGCGCGTCGAAATGAGCGCGCAGAACGTTAGTTCGGGACCTCGGGATTCCTCGCTCGGTCATAGCCTGACGTGGATCGTGCAGGTATCGCCGGAACTCGTGCGGCGTCTGGCGGAGGCAAAGGCGGCGAGCGTGAAATTCGGCCGTTTCGAAAACACGTTTACTACCAAGCAGCAACGATCTCTGGCCGGATTGCTTGAGACTCGCGAACGATAGTTCCGCGCTAAGAAAAAGCCTCTCGCGCGTTCAATCCTCCGCAAAAACGCGAAGAAACCTGCTATAATTAAGACGCAAAAACGGCCAAAATGGATTGGTCCGGAGATAGAGTATCGGAGCACCTTTTGAGCGACCAACATAAAGAAAAAGAAGAATTGCTTGCCGAACTCGCGCGACTGCGAACCAGAATCACCCAAATAGAATCTCTGCGACGTCGGCAAAAAATGTTGGCGCGAAAGGAAGAGATTGCGCGAATCGGCAGTTGGGAATTGGATGTGGCCACAGGTTCGGTAACTTGGACCAATGGGCTGTACGACATACTTCAGATCGACCCTGCCGGGGGGGCGCCGGATTATCGCGAACAGGGTTATCTATATGCGGGGGATTCCCTGGCAAGGGTTCAGGAAGCGGTTCAACGAGCGATCGAAGAAGGAGCGACGTTCAACTTTGAAATCGAACTTATTCGATCAGACGGCGCAATCCGCCGCTGTGTGACATGGGGTTGCGCCGAGATGGGGCCGTCGGGTAGGGCGGAGCGTCTTTATGGATCTTTGCAAGATATTACGGAGCAGCACCGGGCCGAAGTTGAACTGAGAAAGATCGAATGGCTTCTTGGGGGGGGGGAACATACCGGCAGGCGGACGGAATTTATCGAGCGGTTCTCAGGAGACTTGTCCGCCTCCAGCGGTGCCGGGTTGGTTTTCTCCAGCGTGGGCAAAGACGTGCTGCGCGATATCGTTTTCGATTTTGTACATTTACTGGGCACGTCGGTCGCCGTATATGAGAAAGACGGTGAGAGCGCGATCGAGATCTTTCACTCCGCTTGGTGCGGCATTCTGGATGATGCGTCTCAAATAGTACGCCCGGGGGATTCGCAGCAGACATTGAATTCCGGGCAACGCCGTTGCCATGGGGCCTGTTGGTATGACGCGTCTTGCGAGGCGGTTGAGACGGGCGAAATTGTAGACGTTGAGTGTCGGGGCGGCATTCGACTCTATGCGGTACCGATATTTGCCGGCGATGAAGTCGTCGGCTCCATCAACTTTGGATACGGAGACCCGCCCACAGACCGGGAGCGTCTCCAGGGAATCGCCGAGCGCTATCAAATCGACGTTGAAGAACCACTTCGATCGGCGCAGGAGTACGAATCACGGCCGCCTTTTATTATCGAAAACGCCAAAGCGCGGCTGCGGACGGCGGCACGGTTGATTGGCGAAATTATCGAAAGAAAACAAACCGAGGATCGCCTGCAGACAACCGAAGCGCGGATGCGGCAACTTTTCAATTCGATTGAAAGTTGCGTTGTCGTCTATGAACCGATCGATAACGGCGAAGACTTCCTCATCGTCGATATCAACCCCGCCGGGGAACGATGCAGCAAAGTGAAAAAGGAGGAGGTGGTCGGCAAACGGGTGACCGACGTGTTCCCCGGAATCACGGATATCGGCTTGTTGGATGTTCTTCGGCATGTTTACAAGACCGGCGAGACCACACATCTTCCCGTTCGCCGTTACGAGGATGACAGGATCACCGAGTGGGTCGAGAACACGGCTTACCGTTTGCCCAACGGCCAAATCGTGGTCGTTTACGAGGACACAAGCCGCCAGCATTTTGCCGAAACCGCGCTGCGGGAGAGCGAAAAGAAACATAAGGCTTACGTCGAAAACGCGCCGGGCGGCATTCTTGTGACCGACGCAGAGGGGATGTTCGTCGATGTGAACACGGCAGCTTCCCACATCACCGGGTACACGAAAGAGGAATTGCTGGGCATGATGATCAACGAGATCTCGCCGCCCGAACTGTTTCCCGACGCTGACGACATGTTTCGTCAATTGAAAGCCGACGGTAGTTTGTCCACGGAAGTCCTAATGCAAACGAAGGACGGCCGCATTGTGAATGCCGCATTGGACGCTGTGGCTCTATCCGAAGGCCAATATATCGCGTTCTGCACGGATATCACTGAGCGTAAGCTCGCCGAGAAACGTTCGCGAATGCACGAGCGGCTGCTGCAATTCGCCATCGATCAAATGCCGGTGCCGGTCGTCGTCGCCGATTCACCAGGTGTGGTTATTCGGATGCTCAATACCAAGGCCTTGGAACTAACCGCGAACCGACCATCCGACGGCGAATCCATCGCGTTAGAGGACCGCCTTTCTTTCTGGCCCTCGTACCATCCGGATGGTACGCCGTACAAAGTTGATGAACTGCCGCTGACCGCCGCGATCAAAAGGGGAGAAAAAACAACGAACCGGGAAATGATCATTCGGCACGACGGCCATGACCATTGGGTTTCGGCCAGCGCGGCTCCGCTCTTGGATGAGGAAGGGGACATCATCGCCGGGATTGTGGTGTTTCCGGACATCACGGAGTTCAAACTGGCCGAACAAGCCCGTCTGTCGCTGGAAGAACAACTCCAACAGGCGCAAAAAATGGAGGCGGTCGGTCGCTTGGCCGGCGGCGTAGCGCACGACTTCAATAATATTATGACCGCGGTCCAAGGGCTTGCCGAGTTGTTGCTGGAGGAGTTCGACCCGGAGGATCCCAAAGCGCGCGACTTGCGCGATATTTCCAAGGCGGCCGATTCCGGAGCCCGATTGACTGAACAACTGCTGGCTTTTTCGCGAAAACAGATCATCCATCCGCGCGCGCTTGATCTCAACGAGACCATCGCCGAAGCCGGGCGCATGCTGCGCCGGTTGATCGGCGAGGACATCGAACTCGAACTCGCTACCGACGAGGCAC
>JAVCCK010000008.1 GCA_030765525.1 Candidatus Lernaella stagnicola | reverse complement strand
GCCTTAGCCCTTTTGCGATGACGTCGCCCTGCGAGGCGCTATGACGTCACTGGCACGGGCGGCGGTGCACGACTTTGGGACGAACTGCCGTCCATCGTTGTCGTACGTCGCTCCTCCCCGTCGGCGCAGATGAGGCATATCCTGACGGGGAGTGATACGGGCGTGATCCACGCCCACAGACGATACCGGTAGACGTGTCGGCGGCAACAGCCGTTTTGTGTATCGGTCTGTTGCGCGACCTCAGCTACCGTGTACATCCGAGCCTCGGCGTATGATCGACGAGCCGCCTCGATGTCCTGCTGGAACCGTAGAGCCGCGCCGAAAATCGCCTCGCGCAGCATGACGGCGATCTCACGGTCATCAGAGTATGGCAAGATGCCCAAGACGTCCAAACGCCGAAGGTCGGCGTCAAGCATTTCTGGGTTATTGGCGTAAACGGTGGGCAAATTCTGTTGCAATTCGGGAAAACTGGTCTTTCTGCAAGCGGTCAACAGCGTCTGAAGACGCTTCTTGATCGATTCCTGATGATCTGAATACTTGATGATCTCGTCGTCCGAAAACGAAGGATCGGCCACGTTATGAATGCCGAGTTTTTCTTCCAGGAACCAGTTGGCCGCGACGAAAAAGTCGAAATGGTGAATGACATTTTTCAGCGTTCGGCGCATCCCGACGGGCAGGAATTTTGCGACTGTTGCCCCACCTAAGGATCGGAATTCCAACCTCATGACCCGCGTGCAGAGGGTCTGGCGCTCCACCCAGTCGTCGTCCGGTTTTTTATCTAAACGGTACGCAACGATTGACCAAAAGTCCTTCGCTTCCTTTTTCCGGTTTGGATTTGGCCGATGGGTTGAAACCATACCGATGCCGGTTCTTTTCGCTCCTTGCAGGGGAAGCGGGAGGGCTTTCTTCTTTGGAATCGAACAGTCCCTATAACCACGATACTGCCGGAGATCATCGAGAAACCGGATGACCCGTTGGGACTCACGCTCGCTTTTAATCAGCACCTGAACATTGAAGTCGAATCTGCTGACCGTACCGTATTCAAGAATCTCTGTATTGCGTAATACGGCCAAATGGGGTTCTAGGCGATCCGGTAGGTCGAGCAAGTCGTAAGGGTCGGTGGGGAGCCAGTTGAACGGCGTACCTGAAAGAATTCGAGGTACTTCAAACGAGCAAAGGTTTACGCCATCTAGTTTGCCTTCTTTGTAATACGTGCATCTGACCGCCATGCCCTTTGTGTTGTAGTAGACTTTTCCCTGTTTGCCAGTGACCCAATTCGGCTTTCCGATGTTGCGTGAATGCCATCCATCCTGTTCATGGAGCCGGTTGTGCGGGATCGGGCCCTGTTGGATAGAGGTTGTATCGTCGGGGTTCAAGTGGCGGTCGTTATCACAAATGCTCATCGTATCGACGGACATCGCGGACACCCGACCATCGAGGCCGACATGCCGGTGTGAGCAGAGGAAGGGTATCGGTGTGTTGTCAACAACACCGGACTTTTCCTCTGTCTTTTTGCCTAATGTAGGCGTATTATCGTCTTGTGACAAAGGGATGCACCCTTGGTTGCGCCGAAAAGGACTTGTAATCCGATGTGTTGGCCGACTCCGCCACAGATACATTCAACACAAAACGGCACTACAAGGCTTCCTACTTCGGACTATCCACGATAGGGAGTTCGGCCGACGGCCGAACTCCAAAGCCTCATCGCAGAATTGAGAGCGTCGCTCGAACTAATCCCGAGTACGAGCGACGCTCTTACTAATTTTTCGCTTCAACACTGCCGCCATTTTCAGCTTTACCCCAGTCTTCCTCTGAGTAGCGACTCATGGCATCTTTCACTTCGGGCACATGCTCAATTCCGAGATGCCGCACTACGTCAACAAGGGAAAATCTGTAAGATTTTCCAATCTTTACGCACGGCAACACACCCTTTCTCGCAAGGAAAGTGATCGTGTTTCGTTTCATGCCGAGCAAATCGACTAGCACCTCTGGCGGCTGCAATCTCCGCAACGTCATCTGAACCTCCTTGGGATCATCTCAAGCGTGAATCATCCTTCCTATAGCTTATCTTCGGCATGTGCTTCCTATCCTCGTCGCAGACGAAATTCGGGATTTCGTCGTCGCTGGTAAGTTGAATTAGAAGCCGAATTGACCGCGAGGACAGCCGAACGTGAGCGACGAACGCAACAACCTCAAATCATTTGATCCGACGCAGGACCGCTTCCTGACGGCAGATGAGGTTGCCGAGATGTTCGGACTTCACGTGAAAACCGTCCAGCGATTGTCGGCCAAAGGCCAGCTTCCAGGCGTCAAGTACGGACGATCCTGGAGGTTTCGATTATCGGATGTGTTAGAGTGTCACCGGCAACGAAGCGTTGGTGGCTCTCGCGGAAAGGAGGAGCAATATGAAACGAGAGCCAGAACCAAGAGTAATGCGCCTCAAGGGGGGCGGCTGGCAGGGACGGTTTTGGTACACGAACCAGAGCGGAGAAAGGATTCGCTTCCGCCGTCGGATTTCTTCAAACGGGACAAGACGAGAGGTCGAGATGCAGGTAGCTGAACTGAAACGACAAGCTGACCGTAATGGTTTCGTACCTGGTCACAACGATCCAGTACCTGAACCCGAGGTGGAGCAGGTCTTCACGTTCAGCGGATTTGCCGAAAAGTTCTTCAAGAACTATGTGCTCGTGGAAAATAGTCGTAGCGAACAACGAAACAAGGAAAGCCATCTGCGAGTCCATCTTGTTCCGTACTTCAAGGACACCGACATCCGTCTTATCGACGGTGAGATGATCGCCGGATTCAAGGCCCACATGAAGAAGAAAGTAAAAGCGGGGCCGCCGAAGGCGAAGAAGAAGAGGTCAAGAAGAACGGGAAAACCTGTAAGCGAAAACTCCATCAACAAACACCTTGGAACCCTTCGGAAGATGCTGAACGTCGCCGAGGAATGGGGCTACCTAAAAGCCATTCCGAAGGTGAAGGCTTTCCGGTTGGAGAAACGCGATCCCGACTGGTACTCAATCGAGGAACGCGAGCTTTTTCTTGCGACCTGTGAACGGTACCGACCCGAATGGTACTGCTTTTTCATGGTGGCGTTCCACACAGGTGCCCGCATGGGAGAGCTCGCAGGCTTGAAGTGGGAGGACATCCAGTTCGCCACGAAGATCATCCGCATCCGGCGTACTCGTGATCGAGAGGGAAACGAGAAGTGCCCAAAGGGTCGTCGATCTCGTACCGTCACGATGAATTCGGTCGTGTATGAGGCATTGATGGCCCACCGACATCTCGATGGTGAGTATGTGTTTCACAACTCGGCAGGGACGAAACTGGACATCAACGGCGGCTATAAGGTCTTCAAGTGGCTGTGCAGAAAAGCCGGACTTCGAGCGTTGCGACGACACGACATCAGGCACTCATTCGCGAGCAACATCGTCGCCAAAACCGGCAACCTCATCGTTGTTCAAGAAGAACTGGGGCACACGGAGATCAGCACGACTCGGATTTACGCGCACATCGCCCCTTCAACCCGCCATGAGGCGTTGGAATCCATCGTAGTGCCGAAGGAGCCGCTTGAGGTATGGCAGCAGAGGTTATCTTGCGATAAGACTGGCAAGAAAGTGGCAACGGAGGTGGCAACGGAGCCTCCGCGCCTCAAAATTGCCAAGAATGAATAACAAAAAGGCCCGCAAGTTCAATAACTTGCGGGCCATCAGGTTTGGTCGGGATGACTGGATTTGAACCAGCGACCCCACGGTCCCGAACCGTGTGCTCTACCAGGCTGAGCCACATCCCGAAACGGGCAACATTGAATAGTGGAATTCCACTACGTTGTCAAGGATTTTTGTATCGTCAGCCGATGCCCGCCGTCGCCTCGCGCATCGCGTCGATCGGGGCGGCGTAATCCTCCTGTGAGAATACGGCGTTGCCGGCTACTACCGCGCCGCAGCCGGCGGCCGCAATCCGCGCGATGTTGCCCGGCCCCACCCCGCCGTCAACCTCGATGATGACGTCGGCACGCCCGGCGGCGTCGAGCTCTTTCCTCATCTGCTTGATCTTATCCAGGGTCTGCGGGATGAACTTCTGGCCGCCGAATCCCGGGTTAACGCTCATGATCAGCACTAGATCGATATCCTCGAGTACGTGCGTCAGCGTCTCGGGCGGTGTCGCCGGATTGAGACTGACGCCCGCCTTCTTGCCCGCCGCCTTGATCTGCTGAATCACCCGGTGCAGATGCAGGCAGGCCTCTTGGTGCACGGTGATGATGTCGGCACCCGATTCGGCGAATTCCTCGACGTAACGGCCCGGTTTCTCGATCATCAGGTGCACGTCGAGCGGCAGTTTGGTCACAGCGCGAACCGCACGAACGACCGGCTGCCCTATCGTGATGTTGGGCACGAATGCGCCATCCATCACGTCGATGTGAATCCAATCGGCGCCGGCTTTTTCCACAGCCGCGACCTCCTCGGCCAGGCGCGAGAAATCAGCCGACAAAATGCTCGGTGCGATGATCATGTCACCTCCTCACGAAACGGGCCGCGTACATTCCCTCGGTACCCGTGCGCGACGGTAAAGACTGAAAGGTGCCGTCTTCTCGAAGAAACACATCATACCGCGGAGCGAAGTCGCGGCGCAAATCGTCCAGCTCGAAATCATCGCGTTCGCGCAGGAAGAAATCGACGACGCCGCTGGTTTCTTCCCGCGTCAGCGTGCAAACTGAATACAGCAGTGTGCCGCCCGGGCGCACGGCGTCGGCGGAGTGGAGTAGAATTTCGCGTTGTACCTCGGCCAGACGCGAGGGGTCGGTCGGGCCGAGACGCCATTTGAGTTCGGGTTGCTTGGCTAACGTGCCGAGCGACGTGCAAGGCGCGTCAACCAGAACGCGATCGAAACCCTCCCCGATCTCGGCTTTCTTCCACGGCACGTTGGCATCGCGCACCTTGGCGGCCACGTTGCCGATTCCCATCCGCTTGACGTTGCTGTTGATCAGACGCAGCCGGTTAGGCCGCACGTCCAACGCCAGCACGCGACCGCCCGGACCCACCAACTCCGCCACGTGTGTCGCCTTGCCGCCGGGCGCCGCACAAACGTCGAGCACGCGTTCGCCCGGTTGGGCGCCGGTCAACTCGCCGACGAGTTGCGAGGCTTCGCTTTGCACGGTGAGCACACCCATCGCGAAGAGCGGGTGCCGGAGTGCCGGGCCGATTTTTTCCACGACCACGCCCCACGGCGAATAAGGCGTCGGGGCCGCGCCCGCTTCGGTCAACTGCTCGATAACCTCGTCGCGGGACTTGCTCGACAGATTGACGCGCAAGACGGCCGGCGGCGTGTTTTGGTTGACGCGCGCCAAGGCCAATGTCTCGTCGACGCCGAACTGCTTTTCCCACATGTCGAGGATCCACCGCGGGTGCGAGTGCAAAATTTCGGCTCGACTCAACGGGTCGTTCGTGCGCGGTTTCGGCCGGTTGCCGCGGTCGCGCTGCAACCGCCGCAAGACGGCGTTGACCAAACCCGCGGCGCGTCGCGGTACGAGCGCAACCGACTCGCTCACCGCTGCGTAGTCAGGCACGCGGTCAAGAAAAAACAGTTGGTAGATGCCGAGGCGAAGCGCGTCGAGCACCCGTAGTTCCATCTTGTCCGCCGTGGTGTGCGAGGCCTGATTGATCAGCCAGTCCAAATACGTGCGATGGCGTAGGACGCCGTAGGTCAACTCGGTGACCAAGGCTCGATCGGCATCCTGGAGGTCGGTTTGATTCAACTCGCTGGATAGCGCCAGGTCCGAATAGGCGTTGTCGAAGTGAACCCGGCGCAAGACGCGCAGGGCGATTTCGCGGGCGTTGTTCGCCAACTAGGAATCCCCCAGACGGTCGCCGACCGCGAGCTTGACGCCGTTTAGAAAAGCCGCGGCGTCCATCGCCTTTTTCCCCTGCAATTGGAGTCGATCCAGCCGCAGCAAACCAAGCCCCGTACCGACCAGCAGTTCCTTTTTCGCCCGTACGATCTCGCCTGGCGCTCCTTCACCCGGCACCGCCTCGGCGGTGAGGATTTTGAGGAGCCTCTCGTCCAGAAAAGTAAAGCCACCCGGCCAGGGCGACATGCCGCGCAAATGATTGACCAGTTCGGTTGCCGGCTTGCGCCAATCGATACGGCCCTCGTCTTTGGAGAGCATGGGCGCGTAGCTGGAGTCGCCGTCGTTTTGCGGCACGGGTTCGATTTGCCCCGCGGCCCATTGCCGCAAGGTGTCCAGGATCAGCGGTCCGGCCACGGCGGCCAGCTTTTCCAGAAGACTACCCGTAGTGTCGTCCGCGGCGATCGGCACCGACCGCTGGGCAAGCACCGGGCCGGTGTCGACCCCCTCGTCCATTTTCATGATGGAAACACCGGTCACCGATTCGCCGTTCACGATCGCCCAATTGACCGGCGCGGCGCCACGGTAGACTGGGAGCAGACTGGCATGGGCATTCAGGCAGCCCAGCGGCGGGGCTTCCAGCAGCGCCGGACGCAGGATTTTGCCGTAGGCGGCGACGATAATGACTTCGGGCTTTTCCGCGATGATTCGCTCGCGGGCCTCGTGGGTGATTTTTTCCGGCTGGAACACGGGAATATCGGCGGCTTGCGCGGCGAGTTTCACGGCCGGGGCCATCACCTTCCGGTTGCGGCCCGCAGGGCGATCCGGCTGAGCGACGACCAATGTCGGTACCAAGCCCTCGGCGATCATGTACTGAAGAATCGTGGCCGCGTAGGGCGGCGTTCCCATGAAGATCAATCGCATGGACTAACCGTTGGCGACTTCCTGCTGCTGTTGCTTGAGCTTTTTCAGCCGCTTTTTCATTGCGCTCCGTTTGAGCGCACTGATGTGATCGAAAAACAACGTACCGTTAAGGTGGTCGATTTCGTGTTGAAACACGACAGCCAGGAGGTCTTCGGCTTCATATTCCACCAGGTCCCCGTCCAGATCCTGCGCTTGTACGACGACGCGTTGCGCCCGCAGGACCTCGGCGCGTTCCTCCGGCAGGGAGAGGCAGCCTTCCTCCATCACGAACTCGCCCTCGGTCTCCACGATCTTCGGGTTGATCAACGTCAACAGGCCGGTGAGTGACTCGTTTTCGTCGTCGCGCACATCGATGACCGCAACTTGCTTGGCGACACCGACTTGGTTGGCCGCCAGGCCGATGCCGGGCGCGGCGTACAACGTTTCGGCCATGTCCCGCGCGAATTTACGCAAGTCTTCGTTGAATTCGGTAATGGATTCCGCTTTCTCCCTCAGAATCGGGTCGGGATAGGTGTGGATGCCCAGTAGCGCCATTTACTCTTCCTCGTTTCTTCCCGCATCGTCGTTGAGTGGCAATTTCAGATGGAACGTCGAGCCGTTTCCCTGTTCACTTTCGACCCATAGACGTCCTCCGTGGTCTTGGACAATACCATAACTAATCGACAACCCCAGTCCAGTGCCCTTGCCGACTTTTTTCGTCGTGAAAAAGGGGTCGAACACGTGCAACAGGTCGTCGTCGGCGATGCCGGGTCCGTCGTCGGCGACGGAAACTTGCAGCCAGTCTCCCACGGCACGCACCGAGATGACGATTCTTCCCGCGCCTTCGAGGGCTTGGATCGCGTTGTGCAAAATATTCATAAAAACTTGATTGATCTGGCCGGGAGTGCAAATGATCGGCGGTACGTTGCGGTAATCGCGTTCGATGGTAATGCGATCCTTATACTGGTGGTGCAAGATCTGCAGTGTCGACTCGATGCCCTCGCAAACGTTGAATTCCTCGCGCTGTCCGCGATCCATCCGCGAAAACGCCCGCAGATTTTGAACGATCTGCTTCATGCGTGCCGCGCCGGTGCCGATGTTGCGAACGATCGTTTTCAAGTCTTCCAAAATGTAATCGTATTCGTAACTTTTCTTGAGTTCGTCCAAGCGCTCGCGATTACCTTCGCCCAGTTCGAGGCGTTCGAATTCCTCCAACATGCGTCGCAGACGTTCCACGTTTTCCTGCAGCAGTTTCTGCGATCCGGCGACAAAATTAAGCGGATTGTTGATCTCGTGCGCAACGCCCGAAACCAGCACGCCGAGCGAGGCCATTTTTTCCGCGTGGGCGCGATGGATTTGCGCCTGCTGCAATTCCTCGTAGGCGCGGGCGAGTTGCTCATTGGCGCGGCGCAATTCGGCATTGGCCGCCGCCAACTGCCTCGACCGGATTTCCACGTTGCGCTCCAACTTGATGCGTTGCGTGGCATCACGCGCCAATTCCAGCCCGGCGATGATCCGCCCCGTGTGGTCGCGGATCGGGCTGCCGGTCGATTCGTAATACAAGAGGTTGCCGTGTTGGTCGTACACGCGCCGAAGGCTGTGGTGTACCTCGCCCGTGAGCATCGCCTGTCTGACGGGGCACCCCGGGCACACTTCTTTCTTGTTCTCGTATACCCGGTAACATTTGTCGCCGACGTGATCGCCGAAAATCTTGCGCATCGTATCGTTCATGAAAACGATGTTCATGTTGGGATCGACGATGCTCACGCCGTCGCCGATGCCGCGTAAAAAGGCTTCCAGTTGTTGCTTTTCGGCGGTGATCTCGCTTTCCAGATGATCGCGAACGATGTTTTCTAACTCGTTGCGCCGGCGATCGATGACTGCGGCGACACGTTCCAAGCCGTCCCATAATTCCAGCAATTCGGGATCCAGGTTCGCCGGCGGCTCGACCGCGTTCACCCTGCCCCGCGCGATACTCTCAAGGCGTTGCACGACCATGTTCCATCGCCGTACAACGCCCCGCGTGTAATGGAGGCTCGCGAGAAAAAACAGCAGGAAGGTGGCAAACAGGGCGGCGACCAGCCAGAAGTCCACGTTTCCGCCAACGACGAACGAAACCAACACGAGGAGCCCTGAAATCGCGGCCAGTGCGGCGAACCACAAAACAATCTTGCCGGTGATCGGGAAGGATCTCATCGCGTTATTCCGCTAGGGCGAGATGACCACAATGCGGTCGCGTCCTTGTTGTTTGGCGTCATACATGGCCTGGTCGGCCAAGGCGATCAGGCTCTCGCGATCCTTCGCCTTGGCGTGCGGGAAGAAAGCGATGCCGATACTAACCGATTGCTTCACTTTGTTGCCATTGGGCGCATAGAAGACGTAGTTTCGCAGGTCAAAATGTATCCGTTTGGCCAAGAAAGACGCCCGATCAATACCTGTATGCGGCAAGATAACGAGAAACTCGTCGCCGCCGTAACGCGTGGGCAGGTCGGTTTCGCGGATATTTCGGCGAATGATCTCGGTGGCGGTTCGCAGTACCGTATCCCCGAACAGGTGTCCGTAGGTGTCGTTGATTTCCTTGAAGTTGTCCAAATCGACCATCAGCAACGAGAGAAAAAGACGATACCGCTTCGCGCGGCCGATTTCACTGTCGAGGACCGTGTTCATATGCCGGTGGTTGTAGAAACCCGTCAGACCGTCGGTGATGCTTAGTTGCGCCAGCTTTTTGTTAGCCGCTTCAAGTTTGAGGTTCTTTTGGTTGATCTCTTCCTGCGCGTTGATGAGTTCGAGGTTGGCGTGGGCGAACTTTTCGCTCATTTCGATCGCCAACTCCCGTTGTTGGAGATACTCATCGGCCAGATTCTGAATCTCCGCTTTCTGGAGCGCCAGTTGCTCGTTTGCGTGCTGCAACTCGTCGTTCTTTTGAATCAAATCAGCGGTCAAGCGGCGGTGGCTGACCAAGAGGTCGTAGCGTTCCAACTCCTCAATGACCATCTGCTTGATATCGTCCGGGTCCCAGGGTTTCGTGGCGAAGCGATGTACCTTGCCCCGGTTGATCGCATCGATCGCCACCTCCAGATCGCCGAAGCCGGTCACCAGAATGCGCCCCACGTAAGGGTGCGATTCCTGCAGAATCGCCAATAACTCCGTGCCTTTCATGCCGGGCATTTTCTGGTCGGTGATAACCAAGTGGATTTCTTTGGTTTGCATCAGCTCGAGAGCTTGTTCGGCCGTGCTCGCTTTAAAGATTTTATTGCCGCGGCGCAAACTCGCGGCCAACAGGTCGAGATTTTCCTCTTCGTCGTCTACGATAAGGATATGGTGTTGACCGTCGCGGCCGCGATCGCCGGAAAGGCGTTTTTGTAGGTCGTCAACCTGCTCCATCCCGAACAGCCCCCCTCTGCAATCTTAGGGTAACAGGTTAGAAACCTTGCTGGCAAGAGAATCCGGACTACATCACCGCCGCGGGATCTATATCCAACCGGAAGGTGCCGGCGGGGAATTTCTCCCGCCCGAGACCTCGTAATAACCGAGCCGCCAACTGATGCAACCCCGTCGCTTTCTTCGCCTTAATCAATAGATTCCAGCGATATTTACCGTGCACGCGGTGCAGCAGCGCGGGTGCCGGCCCCAACAACTCGGCTCCCTCGATATCGCCCCGCCGCGTGATCTCGGCCGCCACCCGGCGCGTCAGAAGGCACGCGTCGACGCCCATTCGGGAGTTTGGCGTGACGATTTTCAACACGGCAAGTCGCGCCGCGGGTGGGTATTGCAGCGCCTCACGTCGTTTGACTTCCTCTTTGAAAAACGCGTGGAAGTCATGCTTTGCCGCCGTGGCGACGGCGTAGTGCTCGGGCTGAAAGCTCTGCAAAACAACCCGCCCGGGGCGATCGGCCCGCCCGGCCCGTCCCGCGACCTGGCTGATCAGCGAAAACGCCCGCTCCGCCGCGCGAAAATCCGGCATCATTAACGCCGCGTCGGCATCCACGACGCCCACGAGAGTCACGCGGGGGAAGTCGTGCCCCTTGGCCACCATCTGCGTGCCGACCAGAATTTCCGCTTCACCGGCTGCAAAGGCCGAAAGCACCTTGTACAGATCGTGTTTGCCCCGTACGGCGTCGCGGTCCAAGCGGGCGATCGTGGCGTTCGGCAAAAGCTTGCCGACTTCCTGCGCCAGCCGCTCGGTGCCCATGCCGCCATAAAAGAGGAACGGCGACGCGCATTTCGGGCACGTCTTGGGCGGCTTTTGGACGTGCTCGCAATAATGGCAGCGTAAGACGTCTTCTCTTTCGTAGTAGGTCAAGGAAATGTCGCATAGCGGACAGACAATCGGTTCGCCACACTCGAGGCAAAACAAATAGGTGGAAAAACCGCGACGGTTTAGAAAGAGGATCGCCTGCTCGCCCGCTTCGTGGGTTTCGGTCAGAGCTTGAGCCAGGGCGGTCGAGAGTACACGTCGTTCGCTGGTGAGCAAGCGCTGCTCGCCTTGCTCTTCCTGCTCGGCTTCCTTTTTGGGCTTGCGCTCGCGGCGTCGCCATTCCATTTCCTGACGCATATCCACGACGTTCACGACGGGCATGGACGCGCCGGTGGGGCGCCGCGTCAGTTCGAGCAATTCGTACCGGCCGGTTTGGGCGGCGGAGTAGGTTTCCAGACTGGGGGTCGCCGACCCGAGCACCACGGGGCACCGGTGCATCGTGGCCAGCTTGAGGGCCATGTCGCGGGCGTGATAGGGCACGCCGTCATCCTGCTTGAAGCTGTGTTCGTGCTCTTCGTCCACGACGATCAGCCCCACTTTTTCGAAGGGCGCGAAAAGGGCGCTACGCGCGCCGACGACGACTTTCGCCTCGCCGCGCTGCATGCGACGCCATTGGTCGTAGCGCTCGCCGTTGGATAAGCCGCTGTGATAGGGGGCCACAACGTTGCCCAGTCGGGCCATGAAACGGCCCAGGAACTGAGGTGTCAGCGAGATTTCGGGCACGAGTACGATCGCGTTCCGACCGGATTCCAACACCCGCTGCGTCAGCCGAATGTAAATTTCCGTTTTGCCCGATCCGGTTACGCCGTGCAGGCAAAAGGCTCGATAGGCCCCCTGCTCCATCGTTGCGCCGACGCGGTCGATCGCCGTTTGCTGCTCGTCGGTGAGCTCCACCTCCTCCTTTTTCGGCTCCACAAGCTCGCCGCCGATAGCTCGGTAGACTTCGCGATCGGTTGCCTCGACCACGCCGGCCGAGACCAGCAGGTTCAGCGTCGGCCGCGGATTGTCGACTTCGTCCTTGATCTCGCCGAGGCTCGCCCACGCGCCCTTGTCGGCCAGGAAGCGAAGTAGCCTCTCGCGTTTTTCCGACCGTCGCGACAACATTCCGATGGCGTCGTCGAGGGCCAGCTTTTCCGCCAGACGCCAGCAGGTTTCGTACTTGCGCTTGGCGGTCAACGGCGAGAGTCGATACCGTTTCTCCAGCCACCCCCAGCGCACAAGCCGCTGTGCCTCGCGATTGACTTGCCGCTCCAATCGCGCATCCAACGCCGCGACGGTCAGTTCCTCGCCACCGGCCAGCGCCGCCACGATGCGGCGGTCGATATCGTCGGTCAGCGACGAGCGAAGCGCCTTCTTGCCCGCCGGGGTGATCGCCAACACTTGCCGGCTGCCGCTGAACAGCCCCGCCGGTAGCGCGGTGCGAAGGACCTCGCCAAGTGGCGCGAAATAGTAGTCGCTGATGAATCGATAGAAAGGAATATGGCTCGCGACGAAAAGCGGCTCGCGGTCGGGTATGTCGGCCACGTCGCGCAGTTCGATCCCCTCGGGCGCGCGGTCGGGCAGCGACAGGATAAAGCCGGTCACCATTTTCCGCTTGCCGAAGGGGACCTGAACCCGCACGCCGACTTTCGCCTCGGGGCGCAGTTCCGGCGGGACGCGGTAGTGGAACGTGCCGGATACGGGCAAACCAACCGCGACTTCCGCGATGGAGCCGTGGTCTTCCGCCCGCTTGGTCATTCGCTCCCCAGGATACGACGCATCAACACTTTGAGTTTCGCGGCCAGTTCGGGGTCTTTCATGCCGAGGCAAAGGTTCGCTTCCAGGAACCCGTAGATATCACCCGCGTCGTAGCGGTCGCCGGCGAATTCGTAGGCCAGGATTTGGTTGCTTTGGTTGAGCGTGAGCAGTGCGTCGGTGAGTTGAATTTCGCCGCCGACGCCCTTCTGCGTCCGCTCCAGAATGCCGAATATCTTGCCCGGCAACACATAACGGCCGATGATCGCGATGTTCGACGGCGCGTTTTCCTTCGGCTTCTCAACCAGCGAGCGACATTTCCAGACGCGCTCGGCCACGGGCTCGGGTTCCGGATCGATGATCCCATAGCGATGCACCTTGTCTTCCGGAACGCGGAAGGCGGCGATCACGGGCGCGCTGTATTTCTCGGCGACTTCCATCATCTGGCCGATGCATGGAACCTCGGAGTCAACCAAGTCATCGCCCAGCAACACGGCGAAGGGTTCGTCACCCACGAAGTTTTTCGCCGTCAACACCGCGTGGCCCAACCCCAGCGCCTCTTTTTGGCGCACGGAGTGAACTTCCACCATACGGCTGATTTCTTCGACGATCGCCAAGCGCTCGTGGTCGTTCTTTTCCCGCAGTGCGGCGACCAAGCCGGGTTGAATATCGAAATAATCTTCAATCGACGACTTGCCCGAGGCGGTAACGAACACGATGTCCTTGATGCCCGCGCGCCACGCTTCTTCCACAATGTAATGAATGCTTGGGCGGTCGACGATCGGAAAAAGCTCTTTCGGAATCGACTTCGTCGCGGGAAGAAATCGCGTCCCGAGCCCCGCCACCGGAATCACGGCTTTGCGTACTTTCACGTTCGCTCCTTTCGCGTAAACCGGCTTGTTTTCTAGAGGTTATGTTCAGCGAGCTTGCTTGGCTAAACACTAATGCCCAGGCCGCCATGTGTAAAGGCGGCTCCCGCCCCGGCCACCGCGCCCAAAGCGATTGAACCGCCGGGGTTCCATCGTTGTCTGTTTTGACAAGGCACAGCAAATTCGCTAGCGTGCCTGCCGATACCTTCGAGGATTTTGATGAAAAGAACTTTGATTCTCCTGGCAGCCTTCGGGCTACTGTTGGCCGCCTCTAATCCGGCGCATGCCTTTCGCTATTGGGGTGAGAAACCCCTGGCGATGGGCGGCGCGTATTCCGCCGTCGCCGACGACGTCAACACGATCCACTGGAACCCGGCCGGATTGGCGTTTTTGAACGAACGAAAACAAATGGGCTTTCTGTTCAATTACGAGCGATATCAGCACAGACTTGGCGACTACCAGTTTCTGTACCCAGAAGAATTCGAAGACGAAAACGGTGACGACGATTTCGGCGGCGACGTCTTTTTCAACGACGAAACCAACGTCGATCTCGATAAGCATATGGCCCGCGATTACCTGCACTTCGCCCTCGCCGACGGCTACGTTTGGCCTCTCATGACCGTCGGCATCGCCTTCACGGGCCTGAATTTCCCGATGCACACTTTCAGTGAAGGGTCCGACTACGAAGTCGATTTGGCTATCGCCAACAACATCGCAGGCATTTTCTCCTGGGGCGGCAACTTCAAGTATTTCGACGTGCACGAAGAATCGGCCGGCGAATTCGATATGGACCTGGGCATTCTGCTCGACGCGGTGGGCATCATCGGCGTGGGCATTGTCGGCCGCAATCTGCTCGGCGCCGAGGATGAGATGGTCGTGCGTCGTGAAGTGGCGCTGGGTGTGGCCGGCCACGCCTTGGAGTACGCGACGATCAGCGTGGAAGGCACCAAGGTGTTCGACGTTGTGGATGTGCCGGGAACCTTCAATTTCGGTGTGGGAGTCGAGGGCAAGCCGGCCAAAGTGCTGGCCCTGCGTGGCGGTTACAACTGGGACCAGGTCAGCAGTACGCGCGCTTGGTCGCTGGGCCTGGCGTACGTCGACGGCTTCGGGGCCCTGGGCGGCTCGTTCCAATCCGATGTCGATGAAGTGAAAAACATCGGTTTTTCCTTCGACTTGTCACTGTATTTCCCTTAAAGGCCGGTTCGTTGCGCCGCAGGGCCGCCCGGCTCGTAGCTTGCGCATCCTCTTGCTTCCCCTTGTTTGAGCCTGTAGCTTAATGGCGGACTTTCGAAAAGGTGCCGGGAGATTGCCGAAACTCATTGCCCTCACTTTAGCTACGTTGCTGCTGGCTGCGCTCATCGTCGGCTGTGCGACGGTGACGCCCAGGCCGGAGATCAGTGAAAGCCAAGTCAAGAAAACGCTCGACGCCGCGCGTTTCTCCGGCGCCGAACTCAAAAGTCCCTATGAATTCTACAGCGCCGAGTTTTATTACCAGCGGGCTATCGCCGAGCGATCGCAAGGAAATCTTGCCACGGCGCGGAAAAATCTCCAAAAGGCCTATGAAATGGCCCGAACCGCGTACGAAAACGCCCGCAAATTCCGGAAGGCCAAGTGATCCGCGCTTTTTACCGACTTCTGCCGTTGCTGCTCGGCGCCTTGGTGCTGCTGAATGCCTGCGGCGCCGCCAAGCATCCGAAAGTCGACCCGATGCGCAAACAACTGGAATCCGCGCGGGAACGCGGCGCTCCGTTTTGCCATCCGCGCGAATTCGCCGCCGCCGAAGCCTACCTGGATTTCGCGGCAGAGTCGTACGAATTGGGTAACCGCGCCCAAGTCGACGAACTGTTGGCCCTGGCAAAAGAAAACCTCGCCGTGGCTAGTGCGGACGAAGAAATGTGCCAATCCGACTTGGACGGCGACCGTGTCATCGACGTTCATGATGACGACCCGTATCGCGCTGAAGACTTCGACGGTTTTGAGGATGAGGACGGCGCGCCCGAAGACGACAACGACGGCGATGGTTTTCTCGACGGCGAAGATCGCTGCCCGCAGGATCCCGAAGACTTCGATGACTTCGAAGACCATGACGGCTGCCCCGACAACGACAACGATTACGACGGGGTTCCTGACGATAAGGATCTGTGTCCCGGCGAGGCCGAAGACATCGACGGCTGGGAAGACGACGACGGTTGCCCCGATTCCGACAATGACAACGACAAGTTTCCCGATTCGGAAGACGCCTGCCCCGACCATCCGGAAACCATCAACGGATTCCTTGACGACGACGGCTGCCCCGATCAATTGCCCAAAAAGCGGAAATTCATCGCCCTGCCGCAGGTCGATTTTCTCGGCGGCACGGTATACATGACCGGAGCTTCCAAGGCGAGTCTCGGCCGCTTCGCGACCAAGCTCATGAAGAATTCGGAGTTGCACGTACGCATCGAAAGCCACGCCGCCGGGCGTCACGGCGACGAGGAAGCGTTGGTAGTCCTGACAAAACAACGCGCCGAAAAAATCAAACAAGTGCTGGTCGAATTCGGCGTGCTCGAGACGCGCTTGAAGGCGCTGGGATTCGGCAGTTCGCGCCCGATCGCGGGTACCGACACCTATGCCGGACGCCGCAAGAACGAACGCATTAACTTCATTATCTACCTGCCATGAACGATCCTGAACGAAAAATCCATTCGCTGGAGACGTTGCTGCCTCTGCTTGCCGAGCACCGCAAGAATGGCGAGCAAATCGTGTTCACGAACGGCTGCTTCGATATCCTGCACGTCGGCCATGTGCGCCTGCTCGGTCTCGCTCGCGCTACCGGCGATCGACTCGTGGTGGCGATCAACTCGGACGCGTCGGTACGCCGCCTCAACAAGGGCGAGAACCGACCGATTCACGGCCAGAGCGAGCGCGCCGAATTGCTGGCGGCGTTCGCGGCGGTGGACTACGTCACGGTTTTCGAAGAAGACACGCCGCTGGCAATCATCGAGCAAATCAAACCCGAGGTACTGGTAAAAGGCGGCGATTGGGGCCCGGACCAGATCGTCGGCCGGGACGTCGTAGAAGCCAACGGCGGTCGAGTTGTCCGCATCCCGCTTGTCGAGGGTAAATCGACGACGAATATCGTCAGGGAAATTCAGCGCGACTAACCAGGCCGCGCCCCGCCATCACTCACGATGACTTTTAGTGTTCCAGGTCCGCACCGCAACTCGGGCAGTCGTGCGCGTTTCTGGGAACGATGCCGTTGCATTGCGGGCAATGCGCCAGTTCGTGGCCGCAGGGTTCGCAGAGTTCGCTGTCGGCCGGAATTTCGGCGTCGCAATAGGGGCAGCAGGCCATACCGGACACGGCGCCGCAAGCCGAACCGCCCGCCTGGCCTTCGGTTTTGGCGGCGACAACTCCCGCGAAGCGTTCTGCGTACACTTCTTCCCGCGGTTTTTCCGGCCGGTCGAGCGTCGCGGCGATTTCCGGGTGGCGACTGAGGTAATCTTCGATGGCTTTGTGGAGCGCATCGGAGCCGAGATTGGAGCAATGCATTTTCTGTTTGGGCAGGCCGTCCAGTTCGTCGGCGACGTCGTTGCGGCCGATTTGCAGGGCTTCGACCAAGGTTTTACCGATGGCCATGGTGGACAAGATGCTCGAGACGGCGATGGCCGCGCCGCAGCCGAAGGTTTTGTATTTCACGTCAACGAGACGGCCGTCTTCGACCTTGATGTAGAAGGTCATCATGTCGCCGCAGACGGGGTTGCCTTCTTCGCCGATACCGTCGGCCTGCTCAATCACGCCTACGTTGCGCGGGTTGCTGAAATGATCCATTACTTTTTCGCTATACATGGCGGCTCCTCAAGCCTTGGCCGATGTCTTCGGCTCGTCGCTATATGTAGTACATCCCGGCTTCCGCGTCGGAAATTTCGACCTGCTTGGCGCGTAGTTCTTCCAACGTCACGTGCGCAAGTTCCTCGCGAATCAATACGCCGAGCTTTTCCCAGAGCGCGTGCGTAACACACTGCGTCTGCCGCGTGCAAATCTGGCTGTTTGTGATGCAATCCACCGGTTTGATGGGGCCTTCCAGAATCTCAACGACTTCGGAAACCCGGATGTCCTTGGGCTCGCGATTAAGAATGTAACCGCCGGATGCACCGCGCACGCTGCGAATCACGCCTCCGGACCGAAGCTGTGTAAACAAGCGTTCCAGGTAGCGTTTGCTGATCCCCTGGCGGTTGGCGATATCGCCCAACAAAATCGGACGGCCCGTCGAATTCATCGCCAAATCGATCAACGCCCGCAATCCGTATCGCCCTTTCGTAGAAATCTTAATCGCCATCATTTACCCTTTCGGCGTGAAAATCGCCGGTCAAGCCGGCGTCGTTAGCCACGTTTGATAGTCGAGCAGATCGGCGTCGGATAGACGGCCGTCGGCGAATGCGTCCTGCAACGGACTCATGTCGCGAAGGAACCCGACTTCTTTAGCAAAGGCGTCGGCAATCGTGTCGATCTCGTCCATCCGATTGCCGCGACCCAACGAAATGCGTATGCCGCTGTTACCCAACTGCTTGGAAATGCCCATCGCGCCCAGAACGTGACTGGGTTCCAATGTTCCCGAGGTGCACGCGCTGCCGGTGCTCACGCCGATGCCGTGCAGCATGGAGAGCTTCATCATCAGGCCTTCGCCTTCGACGAAATGAAAGAGCACGTGCAGGGTGTTCGGCGTACGGGGCGCGTGCTGCGAAGTGATGTAGATATTCGGAATCGTCTCCAGGAGTCGGGCCTGAAGCCTGTCGCGCATGGCCGCTAGGCGTTCGTTTTCTTCGCTCATGAGGTCCTGCGACAATTGCAGCGCCTTGGCGAACCCAACGATTCCCGGCACGTTCTCCGTACCCGCCCGGCGGTTGAACTCGTGGTGGCCACCAACCATGTGCGACCGGATGAAGGACCCGCGCCGGATGTACAGCACGCCGACGCCTTTCGGGCCGTAGATCTTGTGGCCGGACAGGCTCATGAAGTCGACGCCCAGTTCGTCCACATTCAGCGGGAACTTGCCGGCCGCCTGCACGGCGTCGGTATGGAACTGAATACCGCGTTCCTTGACCACGCGTCCGATCTCGCTGATCGGTTGCACGGCGCCGGTTTCGTTGTTGGCGAACATGATCGAAACCAGGATCGTGTCCTCGCGCAACGCCTCGCGCACTGTGTCAGCATGAATAACGCCGTCGGAGTCCGGTTTTACCCGGGTGATTTCGAACCCGGCGCGTTCCAGTTTTTGCACGGCCGAGAGGACTGCCGGGTGCTCGATCGCGCTGGTCACGATGTGACTGCCGCGGCGACGCAGTGCCTCGGCCACGCCGAACAGAACATGGTTATCGCTTTCAGTTGCACCGGATGTAAATATGACTTCTCGCTCCTCGCAACCAAGATGCGCGGCCACGATCGCCCGCGCCTCGTCGACGCCTTTTTTGGCCGGTGCCCCGAATTGGTGGATGGAACTGGCGTTGCCGAAGTGTTCGGTCAGATACGGCATCATGGCCTCGAGAACTCGCGGGTCTAACGGAGTCGTCGCGTTGTGGTCGAGATAAGTCGGCTTCATCAAGGTGTATTCCTTATTCAAATCGATAACCTACTTTTTTGGTAGGTTATTGCTAATATACTCATTATCCGGGCATCGTCAACACATAATCGCCTTACCCTACAGGTTTTGGTGTGTTTACTATTCAACTGTTATTGCTGGCTTTTTAGCTCCGGATGCCGTTGCGCACAACCGATAGGAGGGTATCGAGCCACCGGTTGATCTCATGATCGTCCATCTGGGATATTCCGATGGGATCCAGCGCGGCGTTGTAGAAAAATTCTTGGATGCGCGTGTTGAGCACGTCTATCAAGAAGGCCACGAGGGTCGGCGGCAGGTCGCTGCGCAATCTTCCGGCGTCGATTTCCTTCTCGATGGCGTCCAAATAGCGTTTGTCGATCCAAGTTATCCTCTCGGCGAGGAATTCGGCGAGCGGGAAGTTGGGCTCATTGACCAGCCTCATATAGGCTGCAAAGGCTTCGCGGTGATCATGCGTAAAGCGGATCATCTGCAATACCGACATTTTGAACAGGCTATAAATATCCTCTGGGTTCTTCTCGCCGACATGTTTTTCGAAGTGGGCTTTCCAATCGTCGAGCGCGATTTCAATCGCCCACATCGCCAAATCTTCTTTGCCCTTGAAGTAGTAGTGCAAGTATCCGTCAGCGACTTTCAGACGGCTGGTGATCATCTTGACGCTGGTGTGGTTGTAGCCGTTGGCGGCAAACAATTCCAGGCACACTTTATAGATTTTCGTCTTTTGCCGAGCTGATAGTTGCTCGAAGGGTTTTCTGGGCATGAACGTGTTCCCCGAAAATAAACTGGCGAATTCCTGTCGGTCAACATCCTGTTGAGAAGGCAAAACCTTACGCGAATCGTGCTGTGCCTGCAAGCATCGTGATTCGCCGGGCGTATCCGGATCAGCAACCACAAATCGCCGATCCGTGACTTGACCTTCTGGTATTGCGGTCGAATATTCTCGAAGTGGGCAATGATCGATGAGGTGACGCCTTTAGAAGCGTCGCCCCGTGATGCAAACTGATTAAAAAGGATTCTGTCATGACACGAGTGGGCGTTTTTTTCGGAACGATAACCGGCAATTCTAAACAAATCGCCGAGGCAATTGCTCGCGAATTCGGTAACGACGTGGCCACGGGGGACATCTCCGCCATCGAACCCATACAACTGAATGATTACGACTTGCTGATTCTGGGAACATCCACCTGGCACATCGGCGAAATCGATGAGTGGGACGACTTCATCGGACGCCTGGGCGCCATTCAAACCGCAAACACAAAGTTCGCGCTGTTCGGTTTGGGCGACCAGGACGATTACCCCGATCGCTTTCAAGGCGCGCTCGGACTTTTGTACGACCGCCTGCGCGCCCGCGGTGCGGAGATTATCGGAATGACTTCGACCGAAGGCTACTCGTTTACCGATTCCGCCGCACTGGTCGATGGGAAATTCGTCGGCCTGGCTTTGGACGACGACTCCCAACAAGACTTGACGGCCACGCGTATTCACAATTGGGTCGAGCAGCTAAAAGCGAAAATCTAAACCTGTCGCGTCGGCCCGCCGATCAATCAGCGACCGGATGCCATTAGCGTTATATTTCCTTTATTACAACTATTTGTATGGGTATATCTCAGGAAATACTTTAGTTCACGCGCGGGTTCGGTCAGCCGATGCTCGGCGTGGACATTCGCGACTCGTCATGCCGGCGCTTGGCACCTTCGGTCGGGGCTAGAATCATGAAAAGTGCTATCGACCACGCGACAAAAATAAGCAGAACCGGCAATTCCTCCCCCAGGATGATCAAAACCAGTCCGAAAATCGCCACTGCTTCCGCCAGCGCCCAACGAATGATGCAAAATTGCATGAAATTAAATTTCGGCCCGAATAGGCGGGGAGCAAGGAAATTTATGCAGGTGACCGCGAATGCCACGCCCAGCAGCGCGTATCGCATCACGGCGATGCCGTCGGGAGCCGCGGCGTCGGCGCCGTTCATTTGCCGCAAAAAGACGCCGATAACCGCGTAAGCCGCTACACTGCTCAGCAGCGCGAACCAGAGAATCCAGACCGTGGTTGGTGTCGGTTCCGTGTTCGTTTGCATCGTTGGTTACCTCGAGTTTGGCGTCTTTTCCTGCACCGGGCCGCTCCTGGGCTCAGGACTGTTCCAATTCTTCAATCGTGCCCGTCATCAGATCAACCGCCTCCTGCAACGTATTCGCATCGAAGGCGAAGCGCGCTCCGGCCGCGGCAAAGAGTTCCGGCAAAGACGCCGTGCCGCCAAGCGACAACGCCTTGCGGTAGGCCGCGATCGCGTTTTCCTGGTCGGCGAGCGAATTGCGCCAAACCAGCACCGCGCCCAGTTGGGCCAAACCGTATTCTACATAATAGAACGGGTAGCGATGGATATGCAGTTTGCGATGCCAACCGGTAACCTTCACGTCCTCGAAGCCGTCATAATCGACTCCCGGCATGAAGCGATCCCACAGTTCTCCCCACTTCGCGTCGCAGGCCGCCGCGTCGGTCGCCGCGTCGTGGTGCGTATAAACCCAATGCTGGAAGGCGTCGACAACCGCCATGTAGGGCCAGAAAAGCAGGTCTTTTTCCAGATGCTCGATGCGGGCGCGAGCCGCCTCCGCCGGGTCGTAAAAGCCGCCGAATTCCGCCGACAGATAGGGCCCGGCCAACAATTCCATCGACATGGAGGCTACCTCGGCGAATTCCATCGGCCCTTCTTTCTGCTGAGACAAGGGCAAATGGTTTGACTCAAACACGTGAAATGCGTGCCCGGCTTCGTGCAGCATCGTTTGGACGTCGTCGTGAATGCCCACCGCGTTCATGAAGATGAAGGGGTGCCCGGTGTGGGCGAACGTCGCGCAGTATCCACCTGGGGCCTTGCCTTTGCGATTGGGCAGGTCGAGCAGGCCTTCGCTTCGCATCGTGGCGAAATACTCCCCGAGTCGCGGGGCGACTCGGTGGAAGATCGTTTCGCACTTCGCGTCCAGTTCGCTCACGTCGGCGAAAGGTCGCAGCGGTTCTCGATGGAGCGGATCAACGGCCAGATCCCAGGGCCGCAATGAATCCAGATCGAGCTGCCGGCGGCGTTTCTCGTAAATCCGGCTCGCGGCGGGCACCACAACCTGTTCGATCGCGGCGTGGAAAGTCTCGCAATCGGCGGGCGTGTAATCAAATCGCAACAATTGTCGCCAACAAAAATCGCGGTAGTCACCGCATTGGGCGTTGGCTGCGAGAGTTCGCCGAAGGTTCATAAACCGCCGCCACAAGGCGTTGATCGCTTCGCGGTCGGCAAGCTGGCGCTGGGCCGAAAGGCGCCAGGCTTCTTCACGCCGGGTCCGATCGGAATCCTGCGCCATGGGCAGCAGTTGGCGAATCGTCAATTCCCGCCCTTCCCACTCGACGGTTTGCGCACCGACGATTTTGTCGTACTCGCTGGAAAGCTTTCGTTCGTCGGTGAAAAGCGGCAGGTTTTCACTGCGGAAAACCTCCGCCTCGGCCTTCATGTTTCGCAGCGGCGCGGCGAAGTTTTCCGGCTCCAAACCCGAGGCCAGGAATCTTTCCTTCAATTCCTGTGCGGCCTGGCGTGCCGGCGGAACGATGTGTTCGAGGAAATCGTTATACGCACGCTCGGCGTCTTCGTCGGTGGTATCGACGGTGTGCGCCACGTGCAGCCGCGAAAAGACTTCATCCACGCGATCCATCACCGCCGACCAATCGACCATCCATTGGTTCAAGCTATCGGCCGTCAGTGGTCGCTGGGCGAGTTCTTGATAAAAAGGTGCGAACTCGTCCCACGTCCAGTCAAGCATATCAATGACGCGCTCCGGCAATTTCGAATAATCGATACTCATCCCACACTCCTGCAAAGACATAATCGTTTAGTTCTTTGTAACAATGTCGCCCAAGTCTACTTTTTTCGCAAGGGCGATTCCGACGTGGCGGCTCGCATCGGCCTCGGCGGTCCGATTTCCGAACTGTGAGTATTTCCACAAATCGCGGGAGAGGCGACACGCGACACCCGATGGGAATCACTGGTTAAATCCGTCAAATATCTGATCGATATACCCGAAAAACCCTCGCCCCAGGTTCATCCAAGAAAACGTAACTAATTGATTTTATGGCTTTACATTTGGCACTCTCCTTGCTTTCCTTTCTATGTGGCGCGGAATTCCGCACCAACCGAGAAAGGAGCTTGCGATGCAACGGCATTATTTTCTAATCGTTTTTGTCGCCTTGCTGACGCTCGCCTTTGCGGCGCCGGCTACGGCGGAAACATTTGTCATTTTTCCCATCAAGGCTTCGGCCAAATATCGCAACGACGCGCGGGTGATGACCAAACTGCTGCGCAACGAACTGGAAAACCTGCCCCAAACCAAAGTCTACGGCACGCAGGGCGAATCCTGCTCAGACGTGGGCTGCGCCAAGCAAATCCGCAAGAAACGGGGCGTGGACGCGGTGATCGTCGGCGAACTGACGACGCTGGGCGGACAACTCACCTTGCTGCTGGACGCCGCGTGGGCCGATGAAGTGTACAGCTACGACACCGGCCTGGCGGATGTCACCGAGTTCAAGAAGCTGCGGGGCCGCCTCGCCAAAGCGATCCGTAATCGAGACGACTGGGCCGGCGGTCGCGGTGTGGATTCCGTGGCGCAGGATGAAACCCACCCCTATCGCAACAAAGTTCACGGCATGTGGAAGTTCGGTCTGGCGATGGGAATGGTGGCGCCGATGTCCGACACCTATCTGGGCGCCGACTACCTGATCGGCGGCAAGCTGGGCTTTCGGTATGAAATCGCCAACGTCGGTATCGAAGGCGCGGGCGGGTATTACGGCAGCAGCAACCTCGCGCACGGCTTGAAGGCGAGCGAGATACCCATTGAACTGGGCGCGCACTACTATTTCATGAACTCCGACATCTCCCCCTTCCTCGGGGCCAAATTCGGCGCGCACGCGATTTTCCTCGACCATCGCGACACCGACGACTACTACAGCGTGGATGATGACCGCCAAGACTACTGGATGTTCACCGTCGCGCCGTATCTCGGTGTGGAACTGCTGCGGACGCATACTTTCAACATCAATTTCCGTGCCGGATACCAGTACGGTTTCGTCAACTTCGACGAAGCGGACGCCGCGCCCGATGACGTCAAGAACGGCGCCCACGGGGTCTTCTTTCAGGTCGGCGTGACCTTCGGCGGCAACTAGCGGCTGATCGCATGAGACGCCGGAGCACGAAGATGAAACACACTTGGGCCATGCTGCTGACGATAACCGCGGCGCTGCTGCTGCCCGCGGGAGCGGCGCACGCCGCCAAAACTTTCATCGTGTTTCCCATCCAAACCACCGAGACCTACGAGCACGACGCCCGCGTGATGTCGCGCCTGCTGCGCAATGAAATCGACGCTCAGGATGACACAAAGGTTTTGGGCACGCAGGGTAAGTCGTGCAATTCGCTTAGCGCCGCCAAGAAAATTCGGCGGGCGCGCGACGTGGATGCCGTCGTGATCGGCGAATTGACGACACTGGGCGGAGAACTGCAATTGCTGGTCGATGCCGTGTGGGACGACGACGTGTTTCACTACAGCGAGCAATTGGAGAGTACGGGGGAATTCACCAAGATCGTCGGGCGTTTGGCCAAAGCCATACGCGACCGTAAAAGCTACGAGTCCGCGCGCGGCGTCGATTCGGTTTCCGAAGCCGAAATGTATCCGTACAAAAACAAGGTGCACGGCATGTGGAAGCTCGGCTTCGCGCTGGGCATGATCGCCCCGCTATCCGACACCTATCTAGGAGCGGATTATTTGGTGGGCATCCTGCCCCGCTTCCGCTATGAAATCGCGCAAATCGCCATCGAAGGCGAGACGGGCTACTACTACGCTGACCAAACCGCGGCAGGGTATTCGCTGGGCGCGATACCGCTGGAGATTTCCGTCCATTACTATCTCATGAATGCGGACATCTCGCCTTTTCTGGGTGCGACGTTCGGCGCGCACCTGCTGTTCACCAATCCGAGGACGGAGGAAAAGCAAAGCTCCGTCTACACGAATGAGACCTCCTCAAGCTTCGAATACGACGACACGTACTGGTTGTTCAGCATCGGGGCATATGCCGGAATCGAATTGCTGCGTACCCATACGTTCAACGTCAACCTGCGAGCGGGGTATCGGTACGGTTTTGTCGATTTCGGCGACGCCCTGATCGGCACCGACGCGACCAACGGCGCGCACGGCGTGTTTGTGCAGATCGGCGTCACGTTCGATCTGCCGACCGCGTCGTACAAAAAGCATCACCACGACCGCTACTATCGTTATAGGAGGCCCTCGCACTATCGACGATATTAGCCTTGCCAAACAGGGTGGTTTCCGTGTTTAACTTCGAAACGCAAAGGAGATCACCCCGTGAACCTTCTGGACATCGCCAAGACCCGCATCTTGCTGCTCGACGGCGCGATGGGAACGCAGATTCAAAATCTGAATCTGCCGCTGGAAACCTATGACGGGCGCGAAGGATGTCCGGAAGTCCTGAACCTGACGGTCCCCGACAAAATTCATGAAATTCACCGCGCGTATCTCGCGGCGGGCGCGGATATCGTGGAGACCAATACCTTCGGCGGGGTCGCTCAGGTTCTGGCTGAATACGGCTTGGACGACCGAGTCGAACACATCAACGAAACGGCGGCGAAGTTGGCCCGCGCCGCGGCCGACGAATTCACGACAACCGAAAAGCCGCGCTTCGTCACCGGTTCCATCGGCCCGGGCACGAAACTCGCTTCGTTGGGGCAAATCACTTTCGAGGAACTCTACGCGGGACACCGCCGGCAGATCGAAGGTTTGATTGCCGGCGGCGTGGATATGCTCAACATCGAAACCGTGCAGGATCCGCTGCAAGCCAAAGCCGCCCTCGCCGCGGCCTTCGACGTGATGGCCCACTCCCGCGAAGTGCCAGTGTATGTTTCGGTCACCGTCGAACAGACCGGCACCCTGTTGACCGGCACCGACATCCAAGCCGCCATCGCAATTTTCGAGCCCTTCGCCGTCGACGTGCTCGGCTTGAACTGCGCCACCGGGCCCGTGGCGATGCGACCGTACTTGGAAGAGTTGGCTCGACATTGGCCGCGCCGCATCGGCCTTTATCCGAACGCCGGTTTGCCGGTGCCCTGCGCCACGGGAGTCTGCTACCCGGAGACGCCGGAGGGCATGGCCGACGTGCTGGCGCGTTACCTCGACGAACTGCCGATCCACTTTATCGGCGGCTGCTGCGGCACAACGCCGGAGCACATCGCACGCTTCGCCGAGATCATCGCAGGCCGCACACCGCGGGAACGTCAGGCGGAATTCGCGCCCTCGGTTGCTTCCCTATTCGGCGCGGTCACGATTCACCAAGACCCACCGCCGCTGTTTATTGGCGAACGGGCCAACGCGACCGGCAGCAAGGCCTTTCGCGAGGCGATCCTGGCCGGTGACCACGACACCGCGTTTGATATCCTGGTGGAGCAAGTCGAGCACGGCAGCCACTGCGCCGACCTCTCGGTCGCTTATGCCGGACAAGATGAGTTGCACCATATGGAGAGCCTGGTTCGGCGTGCCGCGAAGGAATGCCAACTGCCGCTGTTCATCGACACGAATCTGGCTGAGTCGGCCGAACTGGCGCTCAAACGTTACCCCGGCCGCGCGGTCATCAATTCGATCAATCTGGAAGACGGCGGCAAGCGTGCCGATATCGTCGGACCGCTGGCCAAGCGTTTCGGCGCCGGTTTGATTTGCCTGACCATCGATGAAGAAGGCATGGCGATGACCGCCGATCGCAAGGTCGCGATTGCCAAGCGCCTCGTTGAGCTTTGTGAAACGAAATACGGCTTGCGGCGGCAAGACCTCCTGATCGACGCGCTGACCTTCACCGTCGGTTCCGGCGACGCGACGTTGAAGGACGCCGCGGCCCAAACGCTGGCGGCGATCGCCCGCATCAAGAAAGAGATTCCCGGCGTCTCCACGTTGTTGGGCCTGTCAAACGTGAGCTTCGGCCTGTCAATGAAATCGCGCCGCGTATTGAATTCGGTGTTTCTCGACCGCTGTCTCGCGGCCGGACTCGACGCCGCGATCCTAAACCCGAAGCACATCGTCCCACTCGCGCAACTGGACGAAACCGACGTGGCCCGCGCGCTGGATGTCATCTACAACCGGCCCGTCGAGGGCGTAGATCCGCTCGAAGCTTTCATCCATCACTTCGCCGGGCGACCCGACGAGGACGACCCCGAAGCCGAAGCCGCCCTGGCGCCGGAGGAGGCCGTACGCGAGGCGGTCGTTCGCGGCAAAACCAAATTGGCATTGAGCAACCTGCCCCTCTTGCTGCGGGAACGTAGCGCCGAGGACATTCTGAACGGCGTTCTCGTCCCGGCCATGAAACACGTGGGCGAGTTGTTCGGTGCCGGAAAGATGCAGTTGCCTTTTGTGCTCAAAAGCGCCGAGACGATGAAAAAGGCCGTGGATTTCATCAAACCGCACTTTCGGGGAACCGGCGCGGCGGGGCCGATGAAGAAGCTGGTCATCGCCACGGTACGCGGCGACGTGCACGACATCGGCAAGAACCTGGTGGACATCATCGTTTCCAACAACGGCTTCGACGTGCGCAACCTGGGCATCAAGGTGCCGGTGCAGGAGATTATCCACGCCGTGCAGGAAGAACGCCCCGCGGCCCTCGGGATGTCCGGGTTGCTCGTGACTTCGGCGATGATCATGGCCGAAAACCTGCGCGCCATGACTGATGCCGGGCTGGATGTGCCGGTGCTGGTCGGCGGTGCGGCGCTGACGCCCGAATTCGTGCGCGACACGCTCAAGCCCGCTTACGGTAGCGGCACGGTCACCTATTGCCCGGACGCTTTCGCCGGTTTGGAAGCCATGCAGGACATCGCCGCCGGACGCGCACCGAGCGAACCGGAGCGGAATATCGCCTCGGAACTGCCGCCCGATTCTTTTCGCCCCCGCATGATCGACATCGACGGATTGGACGCGCCGACTCCGCCTTTTTACGGCAGCCGGGTGGTACGCGGCGTCAAGCTGGAACCGGTGCTTTCCTACGTCAACAAAATCGCGTTGTACCGCGGCCGGTGGGGCTATCGGCGCGGCGAATTACCCAAGGATGAATTCGACCGTCTCATGCGTGAGGATGTGCGCCCGCGTTACCGCGAACTGGTGCGCGTGGTCAAAGCCGAGAAACTCTTTGATCCGCAGATCGTCTACGGCTGGTACCCGGCGCGCGGCGAGGGCTCGGACGTGATTGTCCAGCACGAAGGAAGGCAATGGCGCTTCAACTTCCCCCGGCGGCGCTTCGAACCGGAAGTCGGCATCGGCGATTTCGTCAAGCCGGACGGGGACGTTGTCGGCTTTTTCGTCGTCACTCTTGGCGACGGCGCCGTTACTCGCGGACGTGAAATTTTCGAAAAAGACGCGTACCTCGATTACTACCTGCTCCACGGGCTCGCCGTTGAAACGACCGACGCACTTGCCGAGTACGCCCACGCGATGATGCGCCACGAAATCGGCATCGGCGAAGACCGGCGTCTCAACTGGCAGGAGTTGGTCACCCTGGCTTATCGGGGCAGTCGCTATGGCTTCGGTTACCCGGCCTGCCCGGACCTGGCGGCTCATGAACTTGTTTGGGACATGCTCGACCCGGAACGCATCGGTGTCACCCTCGGCGAGGGATATCAAATGGTGCCCGAGTACTCGACGGCGGCCATCGTCATCCACCACCCGCAGGCGAAGTACTTCGCGGTGTGAGGCACCGGCCGTGCGAATCCGAGCTGCCCACGCCTCATCTACCCCGCCGGCCAGAACGCAAAAAACTGACAATAGGTTCCACGCCTTCCGGAAATCCGTATGGAAACACTTTGGTCGGGATGGGGGAAAATTTTTCAACATCGCTTATGAGAAAACGTGAAATGTCTGGAAGTGCCGGCATCGCGTCACCTGGGACAACGGAAAGAACTTGACCAACTTGGAAGTATTTTGCGGGCCAATCATCAAGACACACAGCCGCAAGGCCAACGTCTAACCACCGCATGACATTGGCGATGCTCCCGCCGCCGGAATGCCCGATCAGGGAAATCCGGGTCGGGTTCACGTAATCGAGCGTCTTCAAATATGTCAGCGCTCGGATCGTCTCATAAACGCGAATCGCCAACAGCGAGGTGCCGTGCTGAAGTGCGCTTTTTGCAAGACGTGATTCGTTGCCGTCGGCGCACATGACACGGAAAGACGGCATCAAAACGACGAACCCTTGCCTTGCGAGCTTGTCACCGTTGAAATTATGAAGAAAATCCTCGGCGCAACCCGGGTGGCCATGGAGGCCGATGACGGCCGGAAATCCACCGATTGGCGTTAGCCCGTTGGGAACCAGGAGGATGATTTTTATTTCGCCGACAAGATCGTCGACGAGAAGAATCTCTCGGGCTTCACTCCCGTTCTGCCGCCAACGCCTGGTTTCAATGACGGTCATGTCTTTTTCAACACCCGCGCCGAATACCGTTTCGATTGCGAGCCGGCGTGTCACTTCGGCTTTCATCTGATCGACCGATGGCCGGTCCACCAACGGGGCTGCTTGCTTAGATTGAATCAACACCGTCTCGCCGCCAATTGCGTGAGGCGTGCTATCGACTCCGCCCGGGGGTATCTTCGAAAACAGGCGCCGGAAGTAATCTTCGTCGCACCGGCAACGCTTGTAGAATTTTCCGTTCTCGGTGTCCGCCTTTTCACATGTCCAAACCCGATCGACCTCGAAGCGATGCACGATGGGAGATGGACGCGGCGCCGAGGCGCGGTTCTGTTGTGACTGCACCAAAAGCCCGATCCATAAGCCGGCGACGGCGCCGACCACGGCCAGCCCAATCGCGAGGCGTTTCACCACGCGGCAATTCCGCTTTTCTCATTTTCCGCCATGAAACCACTGTAACGAATTTGCGGCACACTGTCACTTTTCCCCGAAAAAGGCCGTTGATCCACGCCACGTTCAATCGCGATGCCCGACCCGGTCTGGCGGGTGGCACCTGTACCAACTGCAAAGGACTGGCTACAATACCAAATCAGCGAGGTTGCAACATGGCAGAGAAAACATTGCGGGAACTGTTGGCGGAGCGGGTCGTCGTCTTTGACGGCGCAATGGGCACGGAACTGTACAAGCGGCACCAGTTCGTCAACGTTTGTTACGATCAGCTCAACCTGACGAAGCCGGAAATGATCCGCGAAGTACACGAAGCCAACAAGCGCGCGGGCGCCGACGTGCTTACGACCAACAGCTTCGGGGCCAATCGCCGCAAGCTGACGCCTTTTCTGCTTGCCGATCAAACCTTCGCCATCAACAAAGCGGCGGCGGAAATCGCGCGTGAAGTGGCCGGCGACGACTGCCTGGTCGCCGGCAGCGTCGGTCCCTTGGGCGTCGCGGTCGGCCTCGGCGGGTTGGAGCCCGAAAAAGCCATCGAGATGTTCGCCGAATCGATCGGCGGTTTGAAAGCGGGCGGCGTCGACTTCTTGATCATCGAAACCTTCAGCCGGCGCGAAACGCTGCTGGCCGCCATTCGCGCCGCCGCGCAACACGACATGCCCTACATTCCGAGCATCACCGTCGGCGAGCAGGGCATCACACGCTACGGCGAAACAATCGACATGATCTACGCGCCCTTCCCAGAGGATTTGCCGGAACCGATCATGCTGGGCTTCAACTGCGGCGTGGGCCCCGCCGAATGGCTGGAGTTTCTGGAGCAATTCATCCCCCGGTCGCCTTACCCGGTGCTCGTGCAACCCAACGCCGGGTTCCCAAAGACCGTCGACGACCGCCTGATCTACATGACCAGCCCCGAGTACTTCATGACCTACGCGCTGCATTTCGTGCAGGTCGGCGCGCGCGCCGTCGGCGGCTGCTGCGGCACCGCTCCGGAACACATTCGAGAATTGGCGTCGAGCGTCAAGACGATGCACAAGAAGCACGTGGAGATTGTCGAGAAACCCGAGGCGGACGTGGAACTCGTCGACGCCTGCGCCACCGAGGAGAAATCGCGTTTCGCGTGGAAGATCGCCCATGGCCAGTGGGTAACCACCGTAGAGATCGTCCCCCCGCTGGGATACGACTTGACCCGCACCATCGAACGGGCAAGGACGTGCCACATCCAGGGCGTGGACGCCATCAACATTCCCGACGGGCCGCGCGCCTCCAGCCGCGTCAGCCCGCTGATCGCCGCGATGCAGATTCAACAGAACGTCGGCATCGAGGTGATCCTGCACCTGACTTGCCGCGACCGCAACGTGATCGGCATGCAATCGGACCTGTTGGGCTGCGCCGCGGCGGGCATTAACAATATTTTGATCATCACTGGCGACCCGCCGAAGCTTGGCGACTACCCTTTCGCAACGGCGGTTTTCGACCTGGATTCGATCGGCTACACGAAGATCGCCGCGCGGCTTAATCGCGGCGTGGATATCGGCGGCCACCCGGTGCGGCCGCCTACGTGCTTCATCATCGGCGTGGGCACGGATCCGACCCATTTGGATCAAGAACGCGAGGTCGATCGTTTTCACCAGAAGATTGAAGCGGGGGCCGAGTATTGCATCACCCAACCGGTTTTCGACCCGGAAGTTCTGCTGCGTTTCGTGGAACGCGTCGGCGATTCGCGCATCCCGATCCTCGCCGGGATCTGGCCGCTTGCCAGCCTTCGCAACGCCGAGTTCATGAACAATGAAGTGCCCGGCGTGCACGTGCCCGAAGCCGTTATGAAGCGTATGGCCGGCGCCGCTACCAAGGAAGAAGCCCGCGCCGTCGGCATCACGATCGCCCGTGAACTGCGCGATGCGATGCGCGATCATGTGGCGGGCATTCAGGTCAGTGCGCCTTTCGGCAACGTCAACACGGCGTTGGCGGTCATTCAGGATTAGGAGACCGTATGCCTGAAAAATATGTCTGCGTGAATTGCGGCTATGTCTACGACCCGGCAAAAGGCGACCCCGCGCGCGGCTTCCCGCCCGGCACCGCGTTCGAGAACCTGCCGGATAACTGGACGTGTCCGATTTGCTACGCGGCCAAAAGTTCTTTCGATAAACTCTAACCGCGCGCGCCGCAAACTATCGTGAAGCGCTCCACCCTCCTCATGCTCGTGCTGATGAACGTCCTGTGGGCCGGGACCTACGCGGGCACCAAAGACTTGATGCAGCACGCGCCGTACTTCCTGGTCACCTCGACGCGTTACCTGGTCGCCGTCGTGCCGTTGCTGCTGATCACGTACGCCCGCGGCGGGCTAGGCATCACCCTGGGCGATTTCGGGCGGTGCGTCGTCATCGGCGTTTCGACTTTCACCCTCTGCCCCCTGTTAATGTACACCGGCGTCAGCATGGGCCGGTCGTCGGACGCGGCGATTCTCACCTCGGCGGAGCCCCTGCTCGTTTCGCTTGGCGCTTATTTGTACTTGCGTGAAAAGGTCGGCCGGCGCACCGCGGTCGCGTTGCTGATCGCTTTCGGCGGCGCGATCACGCTCTCGGAATTTTGGCGCACCGGCGGTGCGATCAATCCGTTGTCGGTTTTTCTCATCGCCGGCGGCGTTTTCTTCGAGGCGATCTTCTCCGTTCTCGGTAAAGAGCTGTTGTATCGAAATCCGCCGCTGAAGATCGTTACTTACGCCTTGCTGAGCGGCTCGCTCGTAAATGGCATCGCCCTATCTTTTCTCGGCTTTTGGCCGAAGCTCGGCGCACTCACGTCAGTCGATTGGTTTGTTCTTGTCGTGTATCTGTCACTCATTTGCACGGTCGGCGGCTACACCTGGTGGTACATCGCGCTGCGGGAAGACACGACCTCGAAGGTCGCCATCACCATCTTCATCCAACCTGTGGTGGGGATCCTCGTTTCCTGGGCCTGGGTCGGCGAAAGACCGACATGGAGCCAGGGCGGTGATCCTCTTGGCCGTCGGGCTCGCGTTGACCCAGCCGCGTCCCGCGCCGGATAAAGCCGCACCGAACATCACGCTTACTTGACTGCCCGCGCGAGCCCACTACATTTCGAATGCAACCGAAACCGCGAGGATGCCATGGGATCGCAAATCTACACGCGCAAGGGTGACAAGGGGCAAACATCGCTCGTGGATAACCGCCGCGTTTCCAAGGATTCCCTGCGCGTCCAAGCCTACGGCACCATCGACGAGGCCAATTCGTGGGTGGGTGTGGCGCGGGCTTGTACCCAAGATTCGACCCTCGGCCCCGCGCTGACCTATCTGCAAAACCGCTTCTTCAATTGTTCGTCCAACCTGGCCACACCGCCCGACTCAGACATTACGCCTCCCGGAATTGCGCCGGAAGACGTCGCTTTCTTGGAAGAGGCCATCGACCATTTCGAAAAGACGACCGGCCCGCTGTCGCGCTTTATTCTGCCCGGCGGCTCACAATGCGCGGCGTTTCTGCACGTGGCCCGCACCGTCTGCCGCCGCGCCGAGCGGCTGATTGTCACCCTCGCCGCCGCTGAAGATGTGGACCCCCTGGTGCAGAAATTCATTAATCGTTCCAGCGACTTTCTTTTTGCCGCCGCGCGTTTCGCCAACGCAAGTCTGGATCGCGACGACGCCTTTTGGGACGCCGACCTGCCACGGCCGAATCTCAATAATAGAAACGATTGAGACATCGTTTATTTGACTTTCCGCCGCTTTTACCGGTAAATGGCACCGTTTTGAATGCGCTTTACGACCACCTCTTGGTCGCACCGAAGGAGCCATGATGAAAAAATATGCGTTCTTGATTTTCTTGATGATTGCCCTCACCGCCGCCACGACGGCGCAGGCCGAATACGGCGAGTGGGAGAAGCTGCACTCGCTTGGAGGGCCTCCAGGATTATCCAATGCCGTGTTCTTGAGCTTGGGAATCGGCGACATCGACAACCTGTACACCGCAGGCTTGCAGCAAGTCGGCGGCTTCGATATGGACAGCGGCTGGAAGAGCGTCGACGGGGGCTCGAATTGGGATCCGATCATTCAGACCTCGGTCGGCGGCGGCAACGAATGCTCCATACTTGAATTGTTTTCCTTCACGCTCGCCAACGACGCCGCTTCGCCTGACCGCGCCGCGTACGCCGGTTTCGGCGTCGATGATGAGTGCATCGAAAATACGCCCGCACCCGAGTGCTTGTTCAAGTGCATCTTTCAAATGAAGCCGTATATTCTTTACACCGAAGACGGCGGCCAGACCTTTAACGAAGCCGAACTCAACGGCCCGGCCATGTTCAACATGATCATGATGATGGACTTCGTGGATGAATCCGTCGGATACGCAGCCGGTATGCCGCATTTGTTGGTACGCACGCAGGACGGCGGCGCCACGTGGAATAAAATCAGCGCCCCCGGCAACCTGCTGACCTTCTTCAACGCGGTAAAATTCCTCGATCAAGACACCGGCTTTCTAGCTTCGGGATTGCCCGAGGACGAAAAGGACGCCCTATCGATCGAAGACCCGCAGCAACGGGTCGAATATTTGCTGCACATGGCCCGGCTGGCCAAGGACCCGGTGTATCGCATGGAATATCGGGAGCAAAACGCTTCCGCAAGCAAAGGCACGGCGGGCATGGCATGGCGAACCGACGACGGCGGCGCCACCTGGACCCTGATGCTGAGTCAACCGAACTACAGCTTCCTGAACATCGAGATGATCGATAGCGACAACGGCTTCATCATCGGCGAGCCGCACTCGGGCGCGACGCCCCTGGCGCTCTGGCGCACCACCGACGGCGAAAACTGGGAAGACGTCTCCGATACGCTGCCCCAAGACATGGGCAACGTGCAGAAGTGGGCGGCTGCGGCCTTGTCGTTCCAGCCCGAAATCGGCGATGTGGGCTTCGTCGGCGGCGCCGGCCAAAGCTTCATCAGCTTCTTGCCCGTGCTCCTTTATACCGACGACGGCGGGGATACCTGGAATTACGATGAAACCATCGAGGAACTCGGCAACCCGATCTTCCAGCTTAAATGGGCCAACCCGAAAATCGCCTATTCGGTTGGCATCGACCTTTCGGTATTCCGGTACACACAAACGAACGTGCGGCCCTTCGCCAACGCGGGCGAGGACCAGGAAGGCGCCGTCGGCGACACGATGACGCTGGACGGCTCCGCGTCGATGGACTACGACGATGATCCGCTGACGTACGTGTGGACGCTGTTTGACGGCCCCAACGTCGATATCGCCGACACCGCGGTGGACCTCACGTCCTTCGTGCCGATCGAAGCGGGTGAATACACCTTCGAACTCACGGTAAGCGATGGCCAGGAAGATGACGGCGACACCGTTTCGTACAAAATAGCCGCTAATACTGACGACGATGACGCTGATGACGACACCGACGGTGACGACGACGACACCGATAGTGGCGACGATGACGCCGGTGACATTAATCCGCCGGCCGACGATGATGATGATAACGACGATGAGGGCGGGTGCGGCTGCTAGTAACCGCAACAACACAAACAAAAAAGGCCGGGCTTCGTGCCCGGCCTTTTCTATTTCAGATTCTTGTTACTTCACCCAGCGAGCGTACCAATAAGCCCAGCGGAAATCGACGCCGGGAAGCATGCCGCTGCCGTCGCCGCCGCCGTTGGGCGTGTAAGGATCCGAGCGCCAACGGTAATTGCTCGGCGGCCGCACGCGTTGTGGAATCGGCTCTTGGCAAATCAATGTTCCCTTGCGCCCCACCTCACCCAGCGGATGGACGATCGTGCCGTCGTTGAGTTCACACAAATGCGCCGCCAGTTCGTCTTCGTCGCAGTTGACGACTTCGTAATCCCAAAACGGCGGATCCGGAAACTCGCGCAGGGTTTGGACACCGCGAGCCACGGCGTCGTAATCGGCCGGCTCCAACGCGGGCGCGTAAGCCGAGGAGCCACCGATCGCCGCGGCGTATACGAAATCGAAGAGACTGTAGGCGTACTCTTCCGGCTGGCGGCTCAGCAGCAACAGGCCGTTCTCGTACATGTGAACCTTGATCGACCAGCGAATGCGGTCGCGCGCCTCCGACGTGGCGACATAGCGCGCCGCCATAAGCGCCCCCTCGAAGGCCATATTCGAGCCGCTGAAGTTCGTTTGCCACCAGAGGTTCAGACCGAGTTGATGGTTCTGAATAACGCGGTCGAGTCCCCGCTCGCCGAGCAGATGGTCGTATAGATAGTCGACGAGTACCGGGTCTTCCGACACGTAGGTCAGTGCGGAGACAATGCCCACGGCCATCGTGGCGAACAAGCCGTCTTTCAGGGGAATAAACGGCAGGTACACTCGGTCGTAGGCGTTTTCGTTCAAGTAACCGTGGTACGTCGTGCGACCGTCCGCGTCGTAGATTTCCAGGTCGAACTCACCCCACGGCGGCGCGGGGCGAAGCTTCATGAGTTCGCGTCCCATGTCGCCGGCGAATTGCTGGAGTTTGTCCTTATCTTCCTGGGCGAAAGTCGGATCGTCTTGAATGACTTCCCACACCGCGCCGACCGCGTTGGCCCAACCGAGGTACATATCGCGGGAGCACGAGTCTTCCCACTTGTAACCGGGGTAGCGGTTATCGGGCGTGTTATCTTCGCGCCACGTGCCGTTGTTTTTCTCTTCGGGAAGTGGATCGCCGAACTCGTCAAACAGCGGCGTGGTCTCCAAGTCGGCGCAGTAGCCGGGTGTGTCGATTTTGCAGATGCCGCGGGGAATGATGCCCGGGATACCGGTGATCTCAAAGGCGATGAACATGGTTTCGATGTCGCGCTGCAAAAAGCCGCGCGCCAAGTCGACCTCGTCCTCGGTGTAGCCTTGGTCGCGCATCACGCCGTAGCGGTAGGCGTCGGCTGCAATGCCCACTCCACCGTAAAGGCCGGCGACTTTGTGGAAGGTGTCGACGACTTCGTCTACGGTCTTGCCCGAAAACGCTTCGAAATCCCAGCCGTCGGTTTCCTGAATGAACTCTTCGATGAGCAGCCGGTCTTCCTCGTCTTCAAGGTTGACCGACACGTCGGCATTGATGCCGTGGCCGGCGCAGTTGAATACCAAGTGCGAGCGGTCGTACATGCGAGCCTTGGCTTCGAGCTCGGCGTCATACCCCGGCTCGCCCGGACCCGGCAGCAGCGCCGGATAAACAACCGGCGGCGAGTCATCGTCGTCATCGGCAAATGTGTCGTCGTCGGTGGCGTCGTCGTCGACGGGCGCGCTATCATCGTCGTCGACCAATGCGCTGTCGTCGTCGGCAATCCCGTCGTCGTTGTTGTTGTCGGCGCTGTCGGCGCAACTGGCGAGTATCAGCATCGCCGGTAAGCAAATGAAAACAATCAGCGAGAACCAGTGTTGTGAACTTATGACTTTTAGACGCGCCACTGAAATTTGTTTTTTTCGCGGCAAAGCGATAACCTCCTTGGCCGAATCGACGGTGTATATTATCCAAAGGAGGGGTGGCTCGCAAACGGCCACAGAGCACTTAATTCACAGGCCGAGCGGCACCAAAAAACACGTCGCTTATTGAGAATAAGTATGAAAAAAGAACCCGATTCCGTATCGACAATCGAGCGACTCAAATCGCATTTCGCCACCCTGGACGGCGTGACCGTCGCCTTCTCCGGAGGCGTGGACAGCACGGTGCTGCTATCGGTGGCGTGCGAGGTTCTGGGCGACCGCGTGCTGGCGGTCATCTGCCACGCACCCAGCCACACCGCTCGGGAAATCGACGAAGCGCTGACGCTGGCCGCACAACTCGGCGTTGAGACCCAACTCATCCACGTGGATCCCCTGAACGATCCGGGCATGCAGGCCAACGACCGCCGGCGCTGCTATCACTGCAAGAAGGTTCTGTTCAGCACCATTATGGAAGCCGCTGCCGCCGCGGGATTGCCCACCGTCGTCGAGGGCACCAACGCCGACGACCGCGGCGACTACCGGCCCGGCTTCCAGGCGGTGCGGGAACTGGGTGTGCGCTCGCCCTTCTACGAACTCGATATCGGTAAAACCGAAATCCGCCGGATGGCGAAGGCTCGCAACCTGCCGGTGTGGAACAAGCCCGCCGCCGCGTGCTTGATCTCCCGCCTGCCCTACGACACCGAAATCACCGAGGCGCGCCTGCGGCGAATCGAGGCGGCCGAAGAGACACTGCGCGCCGCCGATATCTGGCCCGCGCGGGCTCGCGACCACGGCGACCTGTTGCGTGTGGAAACCGATCCCGAGCTATTTACCGCGTTGCTCGCCCCCTTGCGACGTACCTCGCTCGTCGCCGAATTGAAGGCCCTTGGATACGCCTTCGTGGCCTTCGACCTCGAGGGCTACCGCACCGGCGCCATGAATGAAACGCTGCGCCATCCCAAGGAGGATGCCGATGTCGACTAAGCAGCGCGTGGCTGTGGCCATGAGCGGCGGTGTGGACAGCAGCGTGGCCACGCATCTGTTGCTTGAGGAAGGTTACGAGTGCGTCGGCGTCACGCTGCAACTGTTCGACACCGGCCAGTGCGGCGCACCGGAAGCGATTTCCGCAGCCCGCGGTGTAGCGGAGCAACTCGGCATCGCGCATCACGTCGTGGACGGTCGCGAACGCTTTGCAGAGAAGGTTCTGCGCCCGGCATGGCAGGAATACGCCCGCGGCCGCACGCCTAATCCGTGTGTTATCTGCAACGAAGAAATCAAATTCGGATTGCTCTCGGAATTCGCCCGCAGCTTGGGCATCCCCCTGATCGCCACCGGACATTACGCCCGCCTGCGACCGGCGAAAAACGGCGCGGTCGAATTGTGGCGCGGCCTCTCGCGCGAAAAAGATCAATCGTACTTCTTGTTCGCCCTGAGCGAAGCGCAGCGCGCCGCCTGTCTGATGCTGCTGGGCGCGTTGACCAAGCAACAAGTGCGGGACATTGCCCGCGAGCGCGGCTTGATGAGCGCCGAGCGATCCGACAGCCAGGACGCCTGCTTTGCCACCAATGATCGAACCTTCCCCGAAGAGTTGCGACGCTTTTTCGACGAACCGGCGCAAGCCGGACCGGTCCTCGATGACGAGGGCAACGTCGTGGGACAACACACGGGGCTGCACCAGTACACCATCGGCCAACGCCACGGGCTGGGAATCGCTCTTGGCGAGCGAGCTTGGGTCCGCGAAATCGATGCCGTGCAGCGCCGCGTCGTACTGACGACGGACGCCAACGCGTTGATGGCTCGGGGTTTGGAAACCGCGGGAGCGCGTTGGCTGGCGACGCCGGAAGCCCGGGATTGCCAGGTACAGATTCGCTATCGCCACAAGGCGGTACCGGCGCGGGTGACGCCGCTGGATGACGACCGGTTTCGCGTGGAGTTTGCTGAGCCCCAACGCGCCGTGACGCCCGGCCAGGCGGCGGTGCTCTACGACGACGAGCGAGTGTTGGCCGGCGGCTGGATCGACCGCGCGCTTTAATGCCATATTGACCGCCATGACCGCAGGCAAAGGACGATATCACGCACAGGAATTGCTGCCCTTCTGGGGTTCCGGCGGTCAGGAGCGCCTCGCGAAATCGGCAGTGCTGATCGCCGGGTGCGGCGGGTTGGGCGGCCACGCGGCGACCTTGTTGGCGCGGGCCGGCGTGGGCCATATGCGATTGGTCGACCACGACACGCCGGAACTGAGCAACCTCCACCGGCAGGTTCTCTTTTTCGAGCAGGACGTGCGCGACGGCACGGCGAAGGCGGTTGCGGCGGCCGACGTGGTGCGTCGGGCTAATTCCGACATCGTCGTCGATGCGCGGGTCGAGGAAATCAACGCGCAAAGCTTGGAGAACCTGCTGGACGGCATCGATCTGGTCGTCGACGCCACCGACAACTTCCCCACCCGCTTCGCCCTCAATGAGGCTTGCGTGCGGCGCAACGTGCCCTGGATTTACGGCGGCGCGGTGGGCACCTCCGGCAGCGTCATGGTGATCGTGCCGCGTGACGGCCCCTGTCTGCGCTGCGTTTACCCGCAGGACCCAGACGAGTCCGCAATTCCGCACAGCAGCCGAAACGGCATTATCGGCACCCTGCCCGCCATCGTCGCGGCTCAGCAGGCCACGGAGGCGCTGCGCCTCCTGCTTGGGGAACCGGTCGACTGCAGTGTCATGCGCCTGTTTGATATTTGGGAAAAACGTTACGAAACGCTCGCCCTCAAACGACAGCCTGCCTGCCCGGTGTGCGGCGGCTAATCGAGCAACCCGCGTCCGGCCAACCACGCCGCAATGCTTTGCGCATACCACGTAAAAACGTATTTCGGCGGATGAATGTTTCGGTATTCCGGCCCGCGGTCTTCCGCCTCCAGCGTGAGCACAGGCACCGACGTGTCCACGGTGTAACGGTTGTAGTCGAACGCGTTGCGGGCATAACCGGGGAACAAAAAAACGACGACCGGCACGCCGCGTGCCGCGCTGTCGGCGAAGAATTCCCTGGCCAGGCGGATGTTGCGCTCTTCCAGATCGTAGTTGCCGTTCCAGTCGCACTCCGCTTCAACCAAATGCCGGGCGTGAAAGAAGCGGGCCAACGCGGAATGGCGGAGCGCCGTCAGAAGCACGCCGCGCGGCAGGATTCGTGGCGGCGGCGGGCAATCCTTGCTAAGAAGACCTTCGTACAGTTCGCCATCGCGTCGAAAATAGGGCGCGACCGGTTCCCCTTGAACAAAGGGCGGCGGGCCAAGGTTACTGAGCCCAAAAAGGATCACATCGGGGTCGAGTTTCTCCAACGCCTCACGACCAAGCGCGACCATCTGCTGCGGCACGTAAGCCGGGGCGCCGAAATTGACCACCTCGAAGTCGCCGTCGTAATCGCGATCGAGCACCTGCTCGAGTTGAGCGGGCCAGGTATCCTCGTCCGACAGCCCGAGGCCGTACACGTTGGAGCCGCCCAAAGTCACGACGCGAAAAACTTGCGGCGGCTTCTCCGCGGCGATCTCCGCCCCCCGCGCGCCCAGCGAGTTCACGGTGACCGTGTAGCCGACCTGGCTGTGCGGCGTCTGACGGTAATGGTGTTGCCCCGGTCGGAGGCGATAGATCAGTTGCGGGTCGTCCACCATCCGTTGGCTGAGTAAATCGGCGTTCTGGTAGTAGAGGATCTGCTCGATCAATTCCCAGTCGTAGCCGCCGAGCCGCACCGCGACGTCCATCACCAAGAATCCAAGGACAATGCCGAAAGCGACCGCCACCAAACGTCGTCGCCAGCGGCGGGGGGAGAAGGCCATGATTCCCCTTACAGGTACGCTTCCAGCCGCTGCCAGAGCGCCTCGAGCCCCTCGCGTCGGGAGCCCGATGTGATGACCGCGACATCCGGCGTGAGACCGGCTTCGCGACAGACTTTCTGCACTTGGTTGCGACGTGCGTTGCCTTTGAGCTTGTCGGCTTTGGTGAAGGTCAACACGACCTGGCGGCCCAGGCCGTCGAGGTAGTCCAGCAATTGTAGATCGAGGTCACCAAGACCGCGCCGCAAATCGACCAACAACACGACGGCGCAAATTGTATCGCGCGATTCGAGATAGCGCCCCATCATCGGCGCCCACTTGCGTCGTTCGATTTTGGAAACCTTCGCGTAGCCGAAGCCCGGTAGGTCGACCAAGTAGAAGCGTTCGTCGATGTCGAAGAAGTTAATCAGCCGCGTCTTGCCCGGCGTCTGGCTGACTTTCGCCAACGCCTTGCGGCCGCAGAGCGCATTGATCAGCGTGCTTTTGCCGACGTTGCTGCGACCGGCGAAAGCGATTTCCGGCCGGTCGGCGGGCGGGTATCCCCCCGGGTCGACGGCGCTGGTCAAAAAGGTCGCTTCGTGTATTCGCATCGCTTACCCCGTGGCGTATGCATGCAATCCGGACAATAGCAGATTGACGCCCAGGTAAGTGAAAACGACCGAGAGAAAACCGACGATCGCGACCAGGTTGCTGCGCCGGCCGGACCACCCGGCGGTCAAACGGGTGTGCAAGTAAAGCAGGTAGATGATCCACGTCACGAGGCTGGCGGTCTCTTTGGGGTCCCATCCCCATGGGCGGCCCCAGGCCTTATTGGCCCAGATGGCGCCGGTCACGATCACCAACGTCATCAGCGGAAAGCCGACCATGATCGAGTTGTAACCCAGGCGATCAAGGGTTTTGGCGTCGGGTAAAGCGGCCAGCAATTCTTCATACCGCCAGCAAAAAAGGAGCACCAGTAACGCGAAGAGCCAAGCCGACACCAGCATCGCGTAAGAGTACGGATTCGCCGCCATGTGCGTGTCGAACCGTCCGGAAACCAGCACCGGAATCCCCACGAGCACGCCGGTGAGCAAGACCCAAGCGGTCGCCAGGCCGATCAGCGGCAACCGTTCCTGCGCGCGCTGCTCGTTGGTGAGCAAGGCCGGGATCGTGGCCAATAACGCAAACAAAAAGGGTAACAAGGAGAACAGCAGAAAGATGCCCGCAACCGGCAGGTTGATCTGCTCGTATTGGCCGGGCGTGCCGCCTTCCAAGGGAACCGGCATCCATTCGGCGCCGTGCGACACGATCTTGGTCATGGGGAAAACGCCGAACAGCACTTGTCCCCGGGTTGCCGCTAAGGCCGCGAATATCGCGAAACCCGCCGCGACCGCGATAAACCAGTTCAGTCGAACCCTATCTTTGAGCAAAAAGAGCGCGGCGAATACAAAGGCCGTCAAAAAGGCCGCGTAGCCGATGCTGGCCACCGCGACGTGCAAGTGCAGCCACACCGATTGCAGCGCCGGTACCAGCGGTTCGATTCCCTTGTTGGGCGAAAGGCTCGCCAGCCCCATCGCCAAACACGCCAGCGGCACGACAAACGCCCCCGCGATCTTCACCTGGTAACGCCACTCTACAAAGAGATATACGACAATGATGCCCCACACAAAGAATACGAGTGATTCATAAAGATTGGTGAACGGCGGGTGAGCCCAGCCCGCGGCGATCCAGCGAAACATCAACGCGAGAGTCAGAGCCAACGCCGCCAGCAAGCCGAAACCAAAGCCTGTTTTCCAAGCGGCCTCGCGCCGTGTGGCGACGTACACGAGGTAGCCGACCGTCGCAACGACGAACACCAGAAACGCCAGATCGAAAAGGGCTGCGCTTGTGGGATACGCCTTGCCGCTGCTTAAACCCGAGATGATCTCGCGAAGTAACGCGCCCATTAATCAGCCCTTCTTCCACGTGGCGGATTCCGCTTCCAACCACCTTGCCAAGGCCTCGCGGTTGCGCGACGACGAGGCCGCCACAACCGTCTCCCGCGGACCGATACGTACCCAAATGCGGCGATGGGAAAAATACATCACCCAAAACAGGCCGATGAAAAATAAACTGAAACCCGCCCAGAGAAACGAGATGCTCGGGTCGGCGGAGACAAGCAAGCCCGTGTAATAGCCCTCCTTCACGCCCCGAAACGCGAAGCCGAATTCACCGAGCTGCACGGTCTCGCCACCCTGCCGCAGCCAACCGTCGAAGCTTTCGCCGCCGGACTGAACTTGAATGTGCAGTTCGGTCGTCCCTTCGTTGTTGCGGGAGTGGTTGAGAATAAAACCGTCCCGCGTACCGGGAATCGATTGAATCTGCCCGAACACCACAGGCAGTTCCCGCTGGGCGCCGCCGACAGTGATGTCGATGATCGGAAAGCGCTCTTTACCGTAAGTGGCTTGGAAAAAACGAAAACCCCCAATCCCCAGCGGGTCGTTAACTTGTATCGTCTTCGCCATCTGCTCGACGCCGTCCTTCCAGACGACAAGGTCGCTCACGAATTCCTTCGGCCGCTGGGAACCTTCATAGAAATCCACTTGGAAACGTCGGCACTCGATGTCGAAGGGCAGACGCAGCAAGTCGTTGTCGTCGGAGCGGAACAGACTGAGACTGCCGCCCTCGGGAAGCATGATGTGCCCTTCCACAGCGGCCATCAACTTCACCATTGCGCCGGCCAGAATCAGCAAAACGCTCAGGTGAACCACCACGATTCCATAACGCGCCCAGGGCCGGCTATCGACAAACAAATGGGTTTGGTCGCCTTGCGCCGTGCTTCGCACGCGGCCGAGAGAACCCAGCGACGCCGTGATGCCCTTTTGGTCGACCGCCGCGGTTTTGATCCGAACGATACTGTGGGCGCCGCGCTCCGTGCTTTCGTCGAGCACTTCGCCCCCGCTCGCCAACAGCCGGCGCACGCGTTTGATGTAACGCCACGTGCAGGCGATCAGGTTGAGCATCAGCAGGGCGACGAGGAAGAGAAACCAGAAGCTGTGAAAAACGTCGGTAAATCCCAGCAGGTGCAGAATTCGCCAAACCGGATATTCGAGTTTCTGCGTCAACACCTGCGCGGGGATCGTGATGCCGACTTGGGGGAATACGGTGCCGATTAATGTACCGACGCCAAGAGCGATGAGGCTGTAAACCGTCACCGACAGCGAGGCGAGCCAATCGACCGCATCCTCGATAATCCCGAAATTGTGTTTCTTTTCTGCGCTCATCGCCCCCCCGAGCCGTGATTTGCTTGGCTAACACGGAGCCGCGAAAGGTGTCAACCTCAATCGGGTCAGAGCGGACGGATACTTGACTTTGCGCCGTGGTATCGTTCATCCTGTAGCTCTAATGGCAGGAGCAATTTGACATACGCCGAACAACGATGGACGGCCCCGAAAGTGCAGCAACGCGTTCTCACGGTTTTATTGGTTTTAACTTTCGCCGCGATTTCCGTGGTTGCCGCCCGTCCGGGATGGGTCGTCTCGAAAATTTCGTTGGTGAAAGACGGTGAAATAGCGTATGATTTCGACCGTGATGGCCGGCAGGATTTGATCGAACAATGGGAGCAAGGTACTCTCTTGGCGGCTCGTGAGGACACCAATGCCGACGGCCGGTTTGATGCGTTCGTGGTGTATCGGGACGGTCAGCCTGTTAAATTAGAGTACGACCTCGACCACGACGGCGAGATTGACTATCGTTCGGTGGTGGACGACGGTCGTGAGCGTGTGGAAGTATTGGTGAACGGCAAGTTCGTGGATATACGCAAGCAATAGAGACTCCGATGCCATCGTGATGGCCCGCGGGTTTCGCTCATGCTTGGGGAGGAATGGGGATGACCGAAGAGAACACTAAGCAGCCCGATTCGAACGCGCAAGCGGTTGACAAGGAAATCGAGGCTGATATCCGGCACCTGAAACGCTCCAGCAATTTACTGGCGGCGTTGGGATTGGTTATCATCGTGCTCTTCATCATCCTTCTCGGCATCAAAGTGACCCACAGTTGGCATCCCTCCGAAAAAGTCTTGCCGCACTTTATCGAGTCGGCGACGGTCTTGGCCGAAACCACTGAGCTGCTCGCCGACCCGTTGCCGACCGCCAAGGTGTTGGCCAAGCTGCCGCGGGACACGCGCCTGCTGATCATGAACGACAACCGTAAGAATTGGTACAAAGTGCACGTCGTTTCCGCCGATTCCGATTCGATCAACGGCTTGGAGGGCTACCTTCCTAAAGATGAAGTCCGCAGCCGTTCGCAAGAGCGCCAGATGCGCCAGGAACTGGCCGATCAAAACACGAAAGCCATCGACATCGTAGACGTCGATTGGACCATCGACGAAGTCGGCAACTACACCATCAGCGGCAAAGTCGTCAATTTGACGAAAGACCTGCCGCTGCGGAACATCAAGGTGATCATCACTTTCTACGACCAGGACAACAATGTCGTGGAGCAGCGCTCGACCATCGTCGCCACGGATAATCCGTTGATGCACAACAATCCGATTCCCTTTGCGTTCATCGGCAAGAACGACAAGGTGTTCAATTTCGTCAACTGTCGCGCCGATTACCGCTTCTCCGCGGATCAATAGACGCGGCCGCTCCCGTGATTTTTCAATACGCCGCCGGCGTGGCCCGAGCCGCACGGCTCATCTACCTTCAAGCGGCTTTTATTGAGATGAAAGAGTGCTTATCTTTTGTCGACTAACGAGACGAACCCTGTCGATGAGGGCGACGATGAGAATACGCATTCGCAGCCATAGCTTGATCTTACTCGTTCTGCTGGCGACCCTATTCGCCGTCGCGCCCGCGGCGGCTGAAGACGACCTGAAAAAACCTCACGTCTCGGCCGAACTAATCGCCGACGTCGCGGCGGTGAAGCCCGGCGACACCTTCCGCGCCGGCATCAAGTTCACTGTTGACAAGGATTGGCATATCTATTGGAGCAATCCGGGTGAGGCCGGTCTACCGACGAAGATCGCCTGGCAGAAATACGACGCCCTGATTTTCGGCCCGGCCCAATATCCTGAGCCCGTGCTGTTCGGCGTCGGCACGCCGCTTTCCGGTTATGGCTACGAGAAAGAACTCCTGCTTTACTCCAACGTAACTGTCTCCACCGAGGCCGGCGGAGCACTTAAGCTGCAGGCCGAACCGTCCTGGCTCGTGTGCAAACACATCTGTCTGCCGGGTAAAGTGTCGGTCTCTTTGGAATTGCCCGTCGCGGACGCGACAACGCCAAGCAGTCATCGCGGGCTTTTCGACGCCGTACAGAAAGTCGTACCCGTACCGGTCGACACGGTTCCCGGCCTGGCGGTCACTTCCCGTTTCAATGTCTCTGCCGTGACGCCCGGCGACGAGTTCACGGTGATGTTCGTCCTCAACGCTCCCGAAGGCAAACAGATCGCCCCGCGCGCCAAGCAAAAGCATCCTTTGTTTTCGCCGCTCAAACCGGTCAATTACGATGTCCTGAAGGTTCAAGCCGAACCGCACAGCACCGCGCCGCGCACGCAATTAGCCGTCCAGGTGACCGTGTTGACGTGGCCGGAACTTGATAAAGCGGAAAAGGCCGGCGGAACCTTCCAATTCGTCCTCCTCGACGGAAAAAAGGAGCAGAAGATCGCCGTCGATTTCGAAACCGCCCTGCCCTTTGCGGCCGCGGGAACGCCCGTAGAGAAAATCGAACTCCCCGACCTGGCGTCGACGGTGGCGACTTCCGGCGCGGCGCCCTTTGCCGCAGCGCCGCAACGAGGCTTGCTGTTAATGCTGCTGTTTGCCTTCGCGGGCGGCATCATCCTCAACATCATGCCGTGCGTGTTACCGGTGCTGTCGATCAAGGTGCTTTCGGTCATTCAACAGTCGGACATGACACACCGGGAAATCCGCAACCACGGCATCGCTTACACGGTGGGTATCCTCGGCAGCTTCCTCGCGCTGGCGATTTTCGTCGCCATTCTCAAAGGCGGCGGCGAAGCCGTGGGATGGGGATTCCAGTTCCAGTCGCCGGTGTTTGTTTCCATACTCGCGGCCGTGGTTTTCGTGTTCGGCCTCTCGATGCTCGACGTGTTCCTGATTAACACCCCGACCTCCGCCGCCGTCCAAGACGCCACGGTTAAAGAAGGCCTACGCGGCTCGTTTTTCAACGGCATTTTCGCCACGGTGTTGGCGACGCCGTGTACAGCGCCGTTTTTGGGAACGGCGGTCGGCTTCGCTTTCACGCAGCCGATTTGGGTGACCTTCATGATTTTCATGTCGGTAGGTCTGGGCTTGGCGTTCCCGTTTTTGCTCTTGGCTTTCGTTCCTGCCTGGACGCACTTCATGCCCAAGCCGGGCGACTGGATGGATACCTTCAAGGCCGTGATGGCTTTCTTGCTGATGGCCACGGTGATCTGGCTGCTAGACGTGCTCGGCAAACAGGCCGGCGCCGCCGGAATGACGCGCCTGCTCGTCTACCTCGGGTTGCTCGGTTTTGCCTCCTGGCTGTACGGCCGCTTCGGCAGCATCCTGCGCGAAAGAGCCGTCCGCCTCACCGTCGCCGTTGTCGCAATCGCCATTGCGCTGGGCGGCGGCGCGACTTTACTGCGTTTCGAGCCGCCGGCAGTCGCGGGACAAATCGCCGTCGCGCCGGACGGTATTCCCTGGCAGCGTTGGTCCGAGGATTCCGTGACGAACCTCGTCGCGGACGGCAAAACGGTATTCGTCGATTTCACCGCCGCGTGGTGCTGGACGTGCAAAGTCAACGAGAAGGCGGTCATTGAATCCGAGGAAGTGAAAAACACGATCAAACAACTCGGCATCATTCCGCTCAAGGGCGACTACACCAATCGGGACCCGGAAATCACCGATTTCCTCAAGCGTCACGGTAAGGCGGGCGTGCCGGTGTATGCGGTCATCGGGCCGAAAAACGGCGGAAAACCGGTTATCCTGCCTGAAGTCTTAACCAAGGACTTACTTATCAACGCCTTGAACAGCGCCGCGAAGGGCTGAGGAAACAAGTCGTTGTTGAAAGGCTTGAAAACTTGATGAAACACGTTTTGATTTTCATCGCGCTGGCCGCCCTGCTCGTTGCCGGCGGATCGACGCTTGCTGTGAGCGCCGGGCCGGGGCTGCCGTTTATCAGTTCGTCCCAGGCGACCTACCGGGTTCTTGGTCAGGACGGCGACCAGAAACTGCACACCAACATCGGCAAGCCCACGTTGGTCGTGTTTTGGGCGGCGTGGTGCATCCCGTGCCTCCACGAGATACCGCACCTCAACCACCTGCACGCCACCTGGGAAACGGACGGGCTACGGATTTTGGCGATGAGCATCGACGAAGGAAGCGATGCCACGATCGCGCATACGGCGAAGAAATTCGAGATGATTTATCCCGTGGCGCGGCCGTCGGCGCAGTTGGTGCGCGACTTCGGCGTCGAGGCGATTCCCGCGACCTTCCTGTATGCCCCCGACGGCTCGTTGGCGCAGAAATGGCTGGGGCCCGTTTCGGCCAAAGAGATTGAAACCTACTTGAACAAATGGATTACCCGCCCCGCCGCGGCAAAAAGCGGACCGTGACCGACCAAGGCCGCCACGTCTGGACCGTCGGCGAACTAGCCGAGGCCATCAAGCAGCAATTGCAGACCACCTTTCCCGACGTGCAGGTGCGCGGCGAAGTCAGCGGCCTGGCAACCCCCGGCAGCGGCCACATGTACTTCACGTTCAAAGACGACCAGGCGGCCATCCGGTGCATCGTATACCGCCACGTGCGCCGCTACCTGCGACTCGAGGTGGAAGACGGCAAGGAATACCTCGTGCGCGGTAAGATCAGCAGCTATGGGCCGCGCAGCGAATACCAGGTGTTGGTCGATTACCTCGAACCACTGGGCCTGGGCGCGCTGCACGCCGCATTTTTGGAACTCCAGCAAAAGCTCGCCGCCAACGGATTCTTCGACCAGGCCCGAAAGCGCCCGCTGCCGAAACTCCCGGAACGCGTGGGCATCGTCACAAGCCTGCACGGCGCGGCGTTGCGCGACATGTTGCGCATCATTTTCGGCAGGCGACCGGGTCAGCAAGTCGTCGTCTCGCCAACCCAAGTGCAGGGTGAAACCGCGGCGCAATCCATCGCCCACGCGATCGAGATCCTCGCCAATTTCGGCGATCCCGACGTAATCATCGTCGGCCGCGGCGGCGGCAGCCTGGAAGACCTTTGGTGCTGGAACGAGGAACCGGTGGTGCGGGCCGTGGTTGATTGCCCGGTGCCGGTTATTTCGGGTGTCGGCCATGAGGTGGACGTCTCGCTTTGCGACCTGGCCGCCGACGTGCGCGCCGCCACGCCAACCCACGCCGCCGAAATCGCCGTTCCCGACGCCGTCGAATTGCAGGTAAAGATCGACGCCTTGTGGGAGCGCGCTCGACGCGCCGTGGTGGGTGATATTACGGTACGGCGTCATCAAGCTGAAAAAATCGGTCAACGACTGCGGCAGGAAGCGGTGCCGACCGCTCTGCTCGGCCGGCGGCTGGACGACCTGCTCGCGCTACTGATGGACGTAACCCAAGACCGGCTGATCGCCAACGGGCACCGCCTCGCCCTGCTCGAACGGCGACTGACCGGCGCTTCTCCACGCAACCAACTATTTCAGCGCCGGGCGCGACTGGAAGGCCTGGCCGCCCGTTTGGGCGCCTCCTTCGTCGCCAACGTGGAACGCCACACGCAAGAACGTCGACGTTGCCGCGACCGCAATCGCCAACTGGCCCATCGCGCGCGTCAAGCGATGCAAAACCGGCTGCGAAGCGACCGCCAGCAGCTTGTCGGGTGGCGCTCCCGCCTGGTTTCGGTGAGCCCCCTGGCGGTACTCGAACGCGGCTACGCCATCGTCACGGACACGAATGGCAGCGTTCTCAAAGAGGCCGCCGGAACTGCGACCGGCGCGGAATTGGGAGTCCGTCTGCACCGCGGCCGCCTTCGCGTCTCGGTCACCGACTCCGAAGATTGACTCCGCCGATTCCGTTGGACACCTCCCGGCATTTTTGTTAGCGTCCAGCCATGGTGAACGGGGGTGCCGGCTCGAGCGGGCTGCGCTGAGAACATACCCCTCGAACCTGGCCGGGGTAATGCCCGTGTAGGAAGTTCATTTTATCGCCGCAGAAAACAGACGATAAAGCGCCTCGGCCACCGCGAGGCGTTTTCGCGTTAAAAGGAGCCGCATATGGCGACATTGCTTGACCAGCTAAACCAAGGCGAGATGCCGGAGAGTATCCACATCATCGCCGAGGACGAAGGGATCGACGCGGCGGTACTAGCCGAGCGCGTTCGCGCCGGGCGCGTCGTGGTCCCCCACAACAATCGCCGCACGTTTCGCCCGATGGGTATCGGTGAAGGGCTGCGTACGAAGATCAATGCCAACATCGGTACGAGCCCGAGCCACTACGATATCGCGGAAGAGAACGCCAAGATGGGCGTGGCGATCGAGGCCGGGGCCGACTCGGTCATGGACCTGTCGACCGGCGGCGACCTGCGGGCCATTCGCGCGGCGTTGCTGGACGACTGCCCGGTGATGATGGGCAGCGTGCCGATCTACTACCTGTCGGCCGTCTTGGCGCAGCAGAAAAGGGACATCGTCGACTTCTCGGTCGACGAACTCTTCGACGCCATCGATGAGCAATGCGCGTCGGGCATCGACTACATCACCGTGCACTGCGGCACGACGCGGCGCTCGCTGGAAGCGCTTGAGTCGAGCGATCGGGTGATGGGAATTGTCAGCCGCGGGGGAAGCATCATCGCGGCGTGGATGAAAAAGAACGACGCGGAAAATCCGCTGTATGAGTTCTACGACAGGCTGCTCGCGATCTGTCACACCTACGACGTAACCCTGTCGCTGGGCGACTCGTTGCGTCCCGGCTCCGTCTGCGACGCCACCGACCGCGGCCAGATCGAGGAGTTGGTGGTGCTTGGCGAACTGGCGCGTCGCGCCCGCGACGCCGGCGTGCAGGCGATGATTGAAGGGCCGGGTCACGTGCCGCTTGATCAAGTCGTTGCGAACGTGCAGATCCAAAAGCGCTTGTGCGACGGCGCTCCCTTTTATGTGCTGGGGCCGCTCACAACCGACATCGCGCCGGGGTACGACCACATCACCGCAGCCATCGGCGGCGCCGTGGCGGCCATGGCCGGGGCTGATTTCCTCTGCTACGTCACGCCCGCGGAGCACCTGACCCTGCCCGACATCAAAGATGTGCGGCAAGGCGTAATCGCGGCTAAAATCGCGGCCCATTCCGGCGACATCGCCAAGGGGCTGCCGCAAGCCTTGGCTCGTGACCGTGAGATGAGCCGGGCGCGCAATCAACTCGATTGGGAGGGGATGTTCCGGCATGCCATCGACCCGGTTGTGGCACGGGCACGCCGGATGAAAAGCGAAGACGCCCAAAACGAAGTCTGTACGATGTGCGGCGAGTTATGCGCCATTCGCACGTACCGCAAATCGGTGGATGAAACATGATTCGGCTACAGGTCAACGAACGCGAACTGCACGTCAAGAACGGTACGACCCTGTTCGAACTGCGTGATGAGGTCATGCCGCTGGCCGACATGGTCATCTTCAACGGCTATACGATTCGCTATGACACGATCCTGCACGAGGGAGACGTCGTGGTGCTCATTACCCGCAATCGCCGCCCGACCTCCGCGGAATTGGAGTCGCTGCTCGTGGCGCGCCACACGCCGGGCGTCCATGCCAAGGTCAAGCAGGCGACGGTTGGCGTGGCGGGCGTCGGCGGCTTAGGAAGTGCTGTGGCGATCGCGCTGGTACGCACGGGCATCGGTCGCATCGTGCTGGCTGATTTCGATTTGGTCGCGCCTTCCAACCTGAACCGGCAACAGTATTTCCTGGACCAACTGGGCACGCCGAAGGTCGTAGCGCTGGCGGAAACTTTGCAGCGCATCAATCCCTACACCGAAGTTGTTCAGCGAAACCTGGAAGTAACCCGCGCCAACGCGTCGAAGCTCTTTCGGGACTGCCAAATCGTCGCTGAGTGTTTCGACGAGCCCAGGGCCAAGGCCATGCTCGTCCAGGCGTTGGCCGGCGAGAAAACCGTCGTAGCCTCCAGCGGCGTGGCGGGCTGTGGCTCGGCCAACGAAATTCGCACAACCCGGCGACTCGACGGACTTTATGTCGTGGGCGACGAAATCAGCGAAGCAGCCCCGGGCCGCGGACTGATGGCCCCGCGAGTCGGCGTGGCGGCGCACCATCAAGCCAACGCCATCCTGCGTCTGATATTGGGGGAAGATCCATGCCACGACTAACCGTGAACGGTGAAGCCCATCAGTTCGACGGCGTGAAAACCATCGCCGCCATGCTGGAGGTGATGAATATCCTGCGTGAAAACCTTGTCGTCGAACACAACGGCGAAGTGATTCAACCGGATAAATACGAAACCACCGCAATCCGCGACGGCGACACCCTGGAACTGGTTCGCTTCGTCGGAGGAGGCTGAGAAATGCCCGTGGAAAACGGACCGCTGGTGATCGCCGGCGTCGAATTCAAGAGTCGTTTACTGGTGGGAACCGGCAAGTTCCCGCACCCGACGGTTATGGCCGCCTCCCTCGAAGCCAGCGGCACCGAACTGGTCACCACGGCCCTGCGGCGCGTGGATTTACACGACCCGGAAGACCCGACGCTCTCGCACCTGGACCTGACCAAGTACCGTCTGCTGCCCAACACCTCCGGCGCGCGCGACGCCGAGGAAGCCGTTCGTCTGGCCCGCCTGGCCCGCGCCGCCACCGGCAACAATTGGATCAAATTGGAGGTGACGCCCGAACCGAACTACCTGCTGCCCGATCCCGTCGAAACCCTTAAGGCGGCCGAAATCCTTATCAAGGAGGGCTTCGTCGTCCTGCCGTATATGAACGCCGACCCCATCCTCGCCCTGCGCCTGGCCGACGCGGGCTGCGCCACGGTTATGCCCCTGGCCGCGCCCATTGGCAGCGCCCGCGGCATGCGGACGCGCGATCAAATCGAAATCATCATTCGCCAGGCAAGCGTGCCGGTTGTGGTTGACGCCGGACTCGGCCTACCCAGCCATGCCGCCGATGCCATCGAAACCGGCGCCGACGCCGTGCTGGTCAATACGGCAATCGCTATCGCCGAGGACCCGGTGCGTATGGCCCTCGCCTTCAAAACCGCCGTTGAAGCGGGCGAAATGGCCCGCATGGCGGGTGCCGCCGACACCAGTTCCACCGCTCGCGCTTCCAGCCCTTTGACGGGCTTTCTGCGTAAGGACGATCCATGAGTTTCGCGGAGGCTCTCCACCGCTTCGATTGGCCCCGGCTTCGGGACCGGATGGAAAAAGTCTCGGTTTCCGACGTGCAAAGCGTATTGCGGCGTTCCCAACTAGACGACGCCGACCTCCCGTTGCTTTTTTCGCCCGCGGCCGACGACCTGCTCGAAGCCATGGCTCAGCGCTCCGCGGCGATCACCGCGCATCGTTTCGGCAAAATCGTGCAACTCTACGCGCCGCTCTATCTGTCCAACGAATGCATCAACGATTGCCGTTACTGCGGCTTCGCCGTCCGCCACGACATCCCGCGCCGCACCTTGACCGTGGACGAAGCCCTCGCCGAAGCCGACATCCTGTGGCAAGAAGGCTTCCGCCACATCCTGCTGGTGTCGGGCGAAGCGCCGCGCGCTTTTCAGGTTGCCGACCTGGAAATGGTCGTCGCTGAAATCGCGCCCCGGTTCGCAAGTATCGGAATTGAAGTGTTTCCCATGGATGAAAGCGACTACCGCAGCCTTGAACGTGCCGGCGTCGATAACCTGACTTTGTATCAGGAAACGTACGACCGCGGCCTCTACGCCGAACTACACCGCGGCCCGAAAGCCGATTTCGACGGGCGTTTGCGGGCCGTCGAAGCGGGCGGCATCGCCGGTTTCCGCAGCCTGGGCGTCGGCGCCCTGCTCGGTTTGGCCGATTGGCGGGCCGAAGGCCTCGCTGTCGCGTACCACGGCCGCTACCTTGCCAAACGTTTCTGGAAAAGCCGCGTGGCGGTCAGCTTTCCGCGACTGTGCCCGGCGGAGGGCGGATTCACGCCCCGGGTTGCCGTGTCCGACCGCGATTTGGCGCACCTGATTGCCGCCATCCGGTTGACGTTGCCCGACGCGGAGATCGTGGTGTCCACGCGTGAGAGCGCCGCGCTGCGCGACCGCTTGATTCCACTTGGCGTCACCCGCATGAGCGCGGGCAGCAAGACATCGGTGGGCGGTTACCGCGACGGAGCGTTAGCTTCCGGCCGTCAATTCGCGGTGCATGACTCCCGTTCCCCGAAGGTCGTGGCGCGGGCGATCGAAAACGCCGGCCGCGAAGCGGTTTGGAAGGACTTCGACGAGGGCTTTCGGAAGTGACAATCTACTTTAAGTTAGTGGTATAAACATGCGTAAAAAAGAGCTATTAACGAAATTTGCAGAGGTCGACTTGTACCCCGTGACGTGCGAAGCGCTTTCGGCGGGTCGCTCGAATCTCGAAGTGCTGGACGGCATTCTGGACGGCGGCGCAAAGATCGTCCAGTTACGCGACAAGACGCTCGAAATGCGCGATCTTTTCGAGTTGGCGCAAATATTCCGCGAGAAAACTCGTTCGGCCGGAGCGCTGCTGATCATCAACGACCACATCGATCTCGCCCTGGCCGTCGAGGCCGACGGCGTGCATCTCGGCCAGGCGGATTTCCCCCTGCCGGCGGCGCGTCGGCTCGCCCCGGAGCTCATCATCGGGCGCAGTTCGCACAATTTGGCGCAAGCGCTGAAAGCGCAGGCTGATGGTGCGGATTACGTGAACATCGGTCCGATTTTCCTGACGGGAACGAAGCCCGAACACAAGGTGTTTCTTGGTCCCGACGCCATAAATAGCATCGGCGGGCAGTTGGACATCCCTTTCACGGTGATGGGCGGCATCAACGAAACGAATATCGCCGAGGTCGTCGCGGCGGGTGCCCGGCGTGTAGCGGTTGTGACGGCGGTGACACAGGCGGCTGACATCGCCGAGGCGGTGCGGCGTTTGCGGTCGTTGATACATCACGGCACCGAGTGACATTTTTTGCGTTCCCTGATTATCGCTTGACACGGGTTCATCAACTCGTAAAATCCCCGCTTTCTGTTTACGCACTCGAAAACAAGCAAGCTTTTTCTCCGTAGAGAATCAATAGAGAGCGCAGGGAGAGATTAATGCGGCAATTAAATGTGATTCTCGAAGATTTGAAGGACCGCGGGATTCTCGTCGGACCCGGGCATTTTGTGCTGGGCGACGGCTACGGGAATCCGGGCTTTCACAGCCGGATGTTCATTCATTGGGGGCTGTTTGCGGAGGCGGTCGACATTTACGCGGAATTGGTTCATCACCTGGCCAAACAGATCAGCCACGTTCACTTCGATTGCATCATAGCGACCGACGAAGACTCCCTGCCCACCGCACGGATGTTGGCCCGCGTGCATTCGGAAGAGGTTTGTCGTCCTCCAGTCGAGTGCTTCTCGCGGGAAAGCGGCCTGCCCACGGCGAAAAAGCCGCAAACTGCTTTGTTGCACGACGATTTCATCAACAACGGCCGGCAAGCCAACGATACCTTGATCGTGCTGGCTCAAACCCAATGCAAGCCTGTGGCGATTTCCACTCTCTTCACCCGCACCGAGGGCCTCGAGCTCTTCAGTTTGCCGATCTACTCGGCGGTCGGCGAAGCCATGGTGGCCTATCCTCCCGACGATTTGCCCGTGGACCTGCTCGCCACTCCGATCAACACGCAATATGGAAAAGGCGATATCTACTTGCGCAGGGAGGCGGAGGCATTGGCCGGTGGCCTGCGTAGGGCGGCGAACAGCCGACTGAGCTAGAACGCCTTTTGCAATCCCGCCGGTTTCTGATTATGCTTTGCGCCTTGGTTTTCAGCGTCTAAAGGGAGTCCCAACGTATGGAATTGGATGTCGAACGCACGCTCGCCGTCATACGGCGCGGCGCCCACGAGATCGTGCCCGAGGATCAACTTCAGAAGAAGGTCGCCAAGGCGCTGTCGGAAAAGCGTCCGCTGCGCATCAAGGTGGGCATCGATCCAACCGCGCCGGACGTGCACATCGGCCATCTCGTACCTTACGGCAAGATGCGCGATTTACAGGACTTAGGCCACATCGGCGTCGTGATTATCGGGGACTACACGGCGCGCATCGGCGATCCGACCGGACGCGAACAGATGCGAACCGCGCTCACAAAGCAGGAAGTTCAGGAAAACGCCGCTAAGTATATGGAGCAGCTATACAAGGTGCTCGACCCCGACCGCACCGAAATCCGTCACCAAACCGAGTGGTACGGCGATTTCGATATGGCCGACACACTGCACTTGCTGCAAGAAGTGACTCTCGCGCAAATGCTGCAGCATGAGACCTTCCGCAGCCGTTACGAAAACAACGTCCCGCTGGGTCTTCACGAATTGTGCTATCCGGTTCTGCAAGGCTACGACTCGGTGGCCGTGCAGGCGGATATCGAAATGGGCGACCCGGCGCAGAAATTCAATGTTCTGGTCGGACGCGACATGATGGAGCGGCGCGGCATGGAGCCGCAACTGGCGCTGCTGATGCCGATCCTCATCGGCACCGACGGCAAGGAAAAAATGTCCAAAAGCATGGGCAATCACGTCGGCGTATTAATGTCGCCTACCGAGCAATACGGCCGTACGATGTCGATTCCCGACGATATCATGGAGAACTGGTACAAACTTTTCCTCGGCTTTGCCGCTGACGAGCTTGCGCGGATTCGTGAGAAAATCGGCAGCGATCCCATGGGCGCCAAAAAGGATTTGGCCGCGGCGATTGTCGAACGTTTGCACGGGCGCGATGCGGCGCGCGAGGCGGCGGAGGATTTCGACCGCAAGTTCAGCAAGCGTACGCTGGAGCTGGATAATATCCCCGAAGCGCCCCTGGCGGACTTTGACCCGCCGACTGTGGTGAACGTTGTGGCAACCTTTTTCGGCATGAGCAACAGCGAGGTAAAACGTCTCGTGAATCAAGGCGGCGTCAAATTCGACGGCGATACGCTTTCCGACCCCCGCGCGCCATTACCCGGCGGCGGCGTTCTGAAGGTCGGCAAGAAGAAATGGCTGCGGCTAATTGGTTGACAGCTTCCGAAAGAAGCTGATAGCATTCTGCGGTCTAACCAGTAGTGGTAATTTATGGGTTTTGTCCCGCTTGGAGGGTATTTTCATGGTCCGGCGGATCATCCCGATGTTGTTGGTGGTCAGCGCGTTAGCGCTGGTTTTGGTGGTGGGCGCTTGTGAAAACGAACGCCAAGTGAAACAAGCGGCCCGCGCTGTGGAATCCGCGAAATCGGTTCACGCCGACTACTTGGCGCCTTACGAGTTCGCGAGTGCCGAATGTTATCTCGAGGAAGCGATCTCCCAGCTTCGCGAATCGGATTACCCCTCCGCGGCGCATTTTGCCGCAACGGCCAAATCCAAGGCGATCGAGTCCGAGCGGTTGGCGCGGACCATTCACGCCAAGCCCATGATCCCCTGGGGAAAGCGTGAAGAAGGCATGACGGCGCCTGGCGCTGCGGTTCCGCCCCCGGTGGACGATCTGCCGCCGGTCGATGAAGACCTGCCGCCGGTCGATGAAGATCTGCCGCCGGTGGACGAGGACGCCGCCGTGACACCGACCCCCAAACCGACACCGACGCCGACCCCCGAACCGACGCCCGAGCCGACGCCAACGCCGACACCGGAGCCGGTGGGGACCGATGAATATCCGCTCGGTGAACCGGACGACCTACCCCCGGTCGACGAAATGCGAGGAGGTCAATGATGACACGCCGTACACTGATCGCCTTGCCGTTGGCTTTATTGATGCTCGTACTGATCGCCGGTTGCGGCACCCGAGCCGCACAACAAGCCCAAATGAACAAACTACGCGGCGAGTTGGATGAAATTCGCATGCAGGGCGCGAAAACGTGCGCGCCGCGCGAATTTGCCTCGGCCGAAGCGCATCTGGTTTTCGCCGATGAAGAGTGGAGCGAACGCGATTACATTCGCGCTCAAGATCATCTCGTCTTCGCGCAAGACAGCCTCGACGCGGCCCGCAAGTGGTTGGGCAACTGCGTCGAGAACGTGCCGCCCGATCGTGACGGCGACGGCGTGGCCGATCCCGACGACGCCTGCCCCGACACTCCCGGCCTGCCCGAGTTGCAGGGCTGCCCCGACGGGGACGGCGACGGCGTGGCCGACAACGTCGACAAGTGCCCCGAACAGCCCGGCCCCCCGGAGAACGAGGGTTGCCCGAACGACACAGATGGCGACGGCATCGTCGACTCCGAGGATAAATGTCCGGAGCAATTCGGCACGAAGGAAAACGAGGGTTGTCCGCAGTACATCGAAGTGACCGACGACAAAATCATCTTGAAACAGAAGATTCACTTCGACACCGGCCGTGCCACGATTCGCCCGGACGGCTACCCGGTCTTGATCGAGATCGCCCAGGTGCTTAAAGCGGCCGAAAGTTGGAAGGTGCAAATCGAAGGCCACACCGATACCGTCGGTAGCCATTCCAAGAACATGCAACTCAGCCAGGCGCGCGCCGACTCCGTGCGCGATTACTTGTTGCAGCAGGGCGTTGACCCCGCGCGGCTTAGCGCCGTCGGCTTCGGTCCGGACCGACCGGTCGCCAGCAACAACACCTCCGTGGGTCGCGGTCAAAACCGCCGAACTGAGTTCAAGATCATTTCCAAATGATCGTGACGCCGAACCTACATCGAGGCCGCTTGCGAACAAGCGGCCTCTTTTTGTGTCTGCTGGCGGGGCTGCTGGTCTCCGTTCCCGCGCTTGCCGGTGATGATCCCTCCGAACCGCCCGGTCTCGATACGGCCATGCAGCGCATCGAGAAATTGAAAAGCGCAACACCGCAGGATATCGATGCGCTGCACGAAGCCTACCTCGTGCTTTTCGAAAATTTCTCGGCCCGGCAGCAAGCGAAAGAAGCGATTTTTGATCTATTCGCCCTCTTAGAAAAGGCCGGACGCAAAGCCGAAGCCCTGGCGGTGCTGGCGAGAATTGAATCGGTCTATCAAGATCACGAAACGATGGCCTATCCCGGACACAATGCCTGGCGCGTCGCGCTGGTGGCCACGGCCAAGATCGAAGAAGCTTATCTGTATGCCGAGGCAATGAATAATCCCTACCAGGCGATCGACACACTCAAGCAGACTACCGCGCGTCACAGCGAACAAAACGTCGGCGTAGCGGGCGAGGATCGGCATTATTTCGGCCGTGTGGAAATCATCTGCGCCTTGGAAACGGCGCGCTACCGCGTCGCCACGGGACAGGCGAATCTCGCCTCGACCGATCTGCTGTCGGTCGTGCGCCAGTGGGGCGGCGCGGATGTCCTCGTCGCCGGTGTGCCTCAAACTGCGGCCGTTGCGGCGGTGCGGCGGCTGCCGGAAGTGCTCGGCGCCATGCCGGCGAGTCTGCCGAAAAAGGGACGCGTGCTCGACACATTCGCCCAAACCACCGTGCCTGAAGAAGCGCGGGCTTGGCTCGGTTTCGTTCGAGCCGCCACGTTTTTCCAGCACGCCCAGAAGTGGCGGGCCAAAGGCGCTTTTGCCGACGGCGCCGAGACGCTGCGCGAAATCATCCGCCATCACCGCACGGTGATGCTCGTGGATGAAACCGGCAAAGAACCGGCGGGCATCAAGGCGATGCGTCGCTTGCGTGATGCGGAATTGCTTGTGTTGCGCAACACGGTGCAGGCCGCGCAATCTCTCGAGGAGTTTCGCGCCAAGTTCGGCAAGAACAAAGCGGATCGTCTGTTTGCCGGTTACGCGACGCTTTTCTTGGCTGAGTTGGAGTTTGATTTCCGCAAAAACGCCCCGGCTGCCTTTCAACTTTTCATGCGAGTGGCCGACGATTTCGGCGACCTGCCCCTCTACCCACAGATGGGTGACGACGAGAAAACGATCGCGGCCCACGCCAAGTTGTGGGCGAAACGTGCGCAAGAGAGGATGTAAGCCTTGATCACCGCGTGCCCGCATTGCGGCGAAAAAGTAAGGACAAAAGCTTCCGGGCTTTATCGTTGTCCGTTCTGCTCCGAGATTTTTCGTTTCGAGGAACCCGTGCCCGCGGTCGATGAAACCGACATCCAGCCGCCGGCTCCGGAGACCGGGTCCCCACCGGCGCCCCTGCCGCTCACCCCGAGCACGCCCGTCTGCGAACGTTGTCACCGCTACGCCGCCGCCGGGGTTTGCCGCGAATGCGGTCTGTTTGTCTGCACCGCCTGCGCCGCACCCGACGAGGCCGGAAACCTCGTCTGCCAGGTTCACCGATTCGCACCGCAACCTGTCGAGGAACCGACTTTCCGGCAGTTGCTGCGCGGGCTGCTCAGTCGCCCGCAGGAAACCTACGCGAAACTCTCACCCGACGGCCGGAATCTCGCCAAGGCCTTTGTGTTTGCCGTTGTCCTCGGCATGTTCGCAGTGGTGATCGGGCTGATATGGGAGCAAATTTTACCGCGCGAGTGGGTGCATCCGATCGGGGCGTTCATCGAAAGCCAACTGCCGATGGCGGTGGGGGAAGAAAATCTTGTCGCGACCGTGATGGCGCTGGTGATGATGCCGTTTTTTCTCGCGATCGGCGTCCTGATCAATGCGCTCGGGTTTCACCTCGCCTTGATGCTCGTGGGCGGCGCAAAGAAGGGAATCGGCGCAACGATCAAGGTCGTTTGTTACTCCAACGCGACAGCGGTTTTCGCGGTGCTGCCGCTGCTGGGATCCCTCGTTTTTTGGTTCGGTTCGCTTTACCTGACGGTCATCGGCGCCGCCAAACTGCACGGCGTATCGCCCGCCCGCGTCTTTGCCGCATTGGCGTTGTTTATTGGCTTTCTCGCGCTCATTGTCGGGCTGGGCATGGCGGCGTTTATGGCGCTGATGAGCCAAGTCGGCGGCGGCGGTGGCTTGCTGACCTAGACCGACCGGCGTTTCTCGCCCGTTGTGGTTATGGTACGATCATAAAAACACTTCGCAGGGACATCCAATGGAAGACAAATGGAAGGGACGCGCGCTCGGCGCGATTCTGCTTGACTCACAGCTAATCAAGGCCGACGACGTCGAGCGGGCGCTGACGGAGCAGAAACGCAGCGGCAAGCGTTTCGGCGAAGCGTTGGTGGATTTGGGCATCGTCACGATCGAAGACGTGCATTGGGGGCTCTCACACCAATTGGACGTGCCTTTCGTGCGGATTCGCCGGGAACTAATCGACGATGAGGCCGTGCGCGAAGTGCCCGAGGCCGTGGCACGCCGCCATATCGTGTTGCCTTACCTGCTTATCGGCGACGAACTGACGATCGTCGTCGACGACCCCACCAACCACCCCGCCGTGGAAGAAATCGCCGAACTGACGGGCAAGCGAATCGTCGTCGGCGTCGGGCTCACGGACGAAATCAACGACGCCTTAAATGAATGTTACGGCGAAGGCGGCCCGACCGGCGCCGCTTCGGACGTGACTAGCGACTGGTTTGCGCCCGAACAGCTTGCCGACGCCTTGGCCGACCATACCGGTCGCGCTTTCGTGGAATTGCTACTGCGCACGACGACCGAGCGCGGCGTTCAGGAAATCCACTTGGATCCCGGTGACGTGGTGCAACTGCGGTTTCGCGTCGACGGTTTGCTGCAGGATGCGGGCACCATCGGCTTGTCGTGGATGCACCTGATTGTTCGTCGTTTGCGCAAAATGATGCGCCGCCTCGGCGAGCGGGAGAAACTGCAAGAAGGCTTCCTTGAATCCTCCCATGGAGGTCAGCGCCTGATGTATCACGCCGCGTTGGTCGAAACCTTCGCGGGCGAAGCCGTGACGCTAACCAACCTCGGCGACCCGGGCATGTACGAGGAACTGGCGACCATCGTGGGTAACGAGTCGCAAAACGCCCGGTTGCGTGAAATGCTCGCCGGCGGCGGCCTGGTCACGGTGCTCGGCCCCGATCGGCTCGAAACCCGAGTGATCGTCAAAGAACTCGTGGCCGAAGCGTCGCGCGCCGGTCGCAAGACGATCCACATCGGCGACTCGCCTTTTTTGGCCGAGGACGGCTACATCCAAATGCGGCCTGATGCCGATCGCGCCCCGGCGCGAAACGAGGCGATCGACGTGGCTGTCAAATTGGGCGCCGACGTGCTGGTGTTGGACAATCTGCTGGACGCGGCGACCTTTGCGCGCTGCTGCCGCGAGGCTGCGAGCGGGCGGCTCGTCATCGGCACACTGCCGTTTTCCTCCCTGCCCGCCGCGGTCGATTTCGCGTGGGAAGCGGCGGAAAACCGAACGCTTTTGGCTGAAGCGTGGCGCGGCGTGGTGCTGCTCGCCACCCTACCCGAATACGAAACCGGCGACACCGAACCCGACGAAGACGGTGCCGATTCGGCCGCGGAGGCGTTATCGCTCACTGCCCAGCAGCGGGCGGAAGCGGACTTCCGTCGACCGCACGCGGAGGCGAAGGCGCGACCGCAACCCTTGGTTGTGCCCATTGATTTTGGCGACGCGATCCACCGTGCCTTGCACGACGGGGAACGCGTCGAGGCTCACACGGCTGTCGGACAAGCGGCGAACCGCTTGTGGCGTGAAGCGTTGACAGCGCGGCTTTTGAGCGGCTGCATCGCGTGGAACGACGCGGTGAAGCTTTTGGGGAGGTTCGACCATGGCGCAGCTTGATAAACTGTTTCAACACATGATCCAGCAGCAAGCGTCGGACTTGCATTTGAGCGCCGGATCACCGCCCTACATTCGCGTCCACGGCGAATTGCAGCGCCTCAACATGCAGCCGCTGACGCATGAACAGAACATGAAAATGTTCGAAGAGATCATGAACGAGCGCAACCGGAGCGAGTTTCGCGACCGCCGGCAAGCGGATTTCGTTTACTCGCTGGGCAACGTGGCGCGGTTTCGCGCCAACGTCTTCATGCAGCGCAAAGGCGTCAGTGGCGTCTTCCGCATTATTCCGAGCAAGATTCTTACGGCCGCCGATCTGAACCTGCCCGACGTGATCATGCGAATGTGCCACTTGAAGAAAGGGCTCGTGCTGGTGACCGGCCCCACGGGTTCGGGAAAAAGCACAACCTTGGCGGCGATGGTCGATTACATCAACGATCAGCGAAAGGAACACATTCTCACGGTCGAGGATCCGATCGAGTTTGTGCACCAGAACAAGAAATGCCTCGTCACGCAGCGGCAGGTCGGCGAGCACGTCAATACTTTCTCCGACTCGCTGCGCGCCGCGCTGCGCGAAGATCCGGACATCATCCTGGTCGGCGAAATGCGCGACCTGGAAACGATCTCCCAGGCCATCACGGCGGCGGAAACCGGCCACCTGGTGTTCGCCACACTGCACACGACCAGCGCCGCGAAAACCGTCGACCGCATCATCGACGCCTTCCCCATGAATCAGCAGGAACAAATTCGCACAATTCTCTCCGAGAGCCTCAAGGGTGTCGTCGCGCAGGCTCTACTGCGCCGCGCCGACGGCAAAGGCCGTATCGCGGCGTTCGAAATCTTGCTTGCTGTGCCGGCCTTGGCGGCCCTGATTCGTGAAAACAAGACCTTCCAGATACCGACGTTGATTCAAACCCAGCGAGGGGTCGGAATGACTTTGTTGGATCAATCACTGTTGGATTTGGTGAAACGTCGCCTCGTAACGCCCCAGGAAGCATTGGAATATGCCATCGACAAGAAGGCTTTTCAGGCGGCAGTTTCCGGCGGCGGCGGCGGCGGCGGAAGTGGCGGCGGCGGAGTTTCGCGCTCCTAAGGTTTATGCTATGCTTATTTGTGGATATCCCCAAAAGCGCCGATAGAACAATCATCTCGGGAGGCCCGATGAACGCTAGCAGAATTTTGTTGCTGACGCCGGATCACCGGGAAGTCGACAACTTGACGCCCGCACTTGACGAGTTGGAATACAAGTGGAGTCACGTGCAACACGCCGACGAAATTGCGTACGCAGTCCGCAATTTCCAACCGGACCTCGTTATTCTCAATGCGCTTTTCCCACAAGTTAACATACCCCTTTTGTGCTCCGAAATTCGGGAATCCTGCGGCGCGAAAATCCTGGTTACCAGCGCAATCGCCAGCACGACGCACCAACTCAAGGCGCGGCATAAATGGGACATCGACGAGTATGTGGCGCTGCCCGTTCCGTTGAAGAAAATTGTGCGGCTGGTGGCGTATATGCTGGGCGATATCGACGAAAAACCGCGTATTCGCTCCATGCTCGAAACCGGCGGCTCGCGCGTCCCGCAAATCGTGGAAAAGAGAACTATCAGCCCCACGACGAAAAAAATCCCGGTACACGGCGACTTGGCCGACGTTCGTTTAGGACGTTTGCTCGGTACGCTGATTCGCCACCAGTTGACCGGCCAGTTGTTACTCGGCGAAGGCGAGCAACGGCGGGAGATCATTCTGGTCAGCGGGCGGGTCGTCGATCTTCGCAGCGCGTACTTGGAGGCGCTGGGACTCGGCGACATCTTGGTCGCCTGCCGACACTTGGATGCAACCAATGTTGAAAACCTGGTTGGTGAGGCCGCCAAGCTTAATTTGCGCTTCGGCGAACTGCTGCGACAGCGAAATCTGATTTCTCCGCCGCAGCTATTCGACGCCCTAGACCGGCAAATCATTAGCAAGCTCGCCCCCGTTTTCACCTGGGAATCCGGGCCCTATCGACTCGAACGCGGCTTTTTCGACGAAGAGTTGCTGGAACCGCGAAACTTGTTGCTGGCGAAGGTGGCCTTCGGGGCGGCCCGCCACTCGGTGGAGCCGGAACAATTCGAGGAGCATTTCGCCAAATGGCTCGATCAACGCGTAATACTCAATAACTCCGCGCCCATTCGGATGAACGTCCTCGATTTGGGCAACGACGAGAAGCGTTGGATGGTCACGCTGAAAACACCGCACACCGTTCAAGATTTGCTGGACAATAGCCGTCTCCCTCCAGAACGGCTTCGCGAGCTTCTGGCGGCGATGCTTCAACTGCGTATGCTGTCACGTACTTCGTAGCCGCCCGCTGCAAAGGACACCACAATGGAATTCACATACGCCCACGACCCGCAGGCGAATCTTGACGTCGTGCGCGGCGACGGCTTAACGCTGACCGTGCGTCGTCTCGGCGCGGAAATGATCGGCCTGACCCGGCGTCACCCAACCCGCGGCGAGTTCGGCCTGATTTGGCGCGATGCCTGCGTAGATGACCCGCCTAATTTCTGGAAAGGACACGCGACGGTGCTCTTTCCCATCGTCGGCGGCGTCCACAACCTACGCAGCCGTACGACCGACGGCATCGACGTGTCGTTCAAAAAGCAACACGGTTTTGCCCGGCACAGTCAATTCGAACTGCTCGGTCACGCCGGAGACGATGAGCACTACGTATTGAATTACCATTTGATCGCCGGGCCGGAGACGCTCGCGCTCTATCCGTGGCGATTCGAGTTGTGGATCCGCTACGCTTTGTACGCCGACCACCTCGAACAGCAAATGACCGTTCGCAACCTCGACGAAAAACCCATGCCCTTCCAACTGGGTTGGCACCCCGGCTTCAACACGCCGCAAATAAGCGGCGAAAAAGCATCCTGCCATCTGCGATTGCCCGCCGGTGAATCCGTGCAAGTACTCAACGATCCCGATTGCTACCTCACCGGAGAAACGCGGCGTGTCACTCTCGACGGGGATTTCCCGTTCACGGAAAAAGAGCTGGACGGCACCTACATGTTCGATCTTTCGGCGACGCCGTCCGAACGCCGCGTGGTCGAGCTACTGGACCCCGACGAATCGACCGGCGTGCGGGTCGAGTTTCCCGATTACCCGCATTTGGGCATTTGGTCCGACGCCGACGCGCCCTTCATTTGCATCGAGCCGTGGCAGGGAATGGACGATTCCGTCACGCAGGAAGCTTTCGACGAGAAATTCGGTGTGGTTCTTCTGAAGCCGGGCGGCGAGCGGGTCTACCACGCCGCCATTCACGTTCTCGATAAATAAACGCGGCTAGAAAGGCCCCCGCGCCGGTCGACCGCCTCGCGCGGCTGATTGGTAAGCGGCCGTCATGATGCGCAACACTCGTAAACCGTCTTCGACGGTCTGCGGATATGGTGCGCCCTCCCGCAACGTCGCCTTAATCGCTTCGAATTGCGCGATGTAACCGTTCTCCCAAAGCGGATCGTGTTGCGGACTGTGCCACCCGCCCTCGCCGTCCCGGTCGCCCAGATGTCTTCCCTCGAGAAACGCCGTCACGCCTGATCCTTTGCCGATATCAACGACGGCGTTGCCCTCCGCGCCGTATACTTCGGTGACCGATTCGAATCCGCCCAGATAGCACCAACTGTTCTCGGCCTCGGCCACCGCGCCACCGGCAAATTCCATGCGCACTAGCGAGAAGTCTTCCACGTCGCCGTCGGTGTGACGGTAGGTGCGGATCAACCCGCTGACGGCCTCGATTTCGCGGCCCGGCAACAGATCGAGAAGCACCGAAATCGAGTGGCAGCCTAAATCGACCAACACCCCGCCGCCGGCGGTTTCCTTGCGGAAAAACCACGGCGAATAGGGCCCGGAGTGTCGCTCGACCTGCCTCGCGAAATGCAAATCGCCGAACTCCCCGGCCGCCACCGCCGCTGCCAGCGCCTGCGACTTGGGTGCAAGCGGCAACTGCTCGGCGTAAAACAATTCCACGCCGGCTTTGCGGACCGCGGCGGCCATCTTTTTGCCCTCGACGAGGTTCGTCGCCAGCGGCTTCTCGACAATCACGTGCTTGCCGGCCTGCGTGGCGGCAATGACTAACGGCGCATGTAGGTAGTTCGGCGCGGCCACGAATACGACGTCAACCTGCGGCGAATCGATGACTTGCTGGTGATCGTCGGTCGCGACCGGCACCTTGAAACGACGCGCCAAGCGGCGCGCATTTTTTTTGGTACGGCTGGACACGGCCGTAGCGCTCATCCCTTCCACGCGCTCCAAGGCCGCTAAATGCGTTTCGACGATTTTTCCTGCGCCACAGAAACCAAGGCGAATTTCTTCGGCCATTCTTTTCAACCCTTCAGTGAGGCCCGCGCCCCACGGTAAAACGGCCCCGGCTCCCGGCCGTCCAAATAAGCGGCCATCACGGCGGCTCCGACAGCGGGCTGCAGGCGGGGCGGATGGATCGTGACGCGGGGATGTTGCACGCGGATCAATTCGCCGATCCGTCGGCGAAAACGCGCCGGGCTGTACGCCAGCAGGCCGCCACCGAGTACAACGTCTACCGGCTCGTTATGAATTTTATCGATCATGAAACACACGTCGCCGGCGAAGATTTCCGCCGCTTCTTCCAGGATCATCAGCGAAACCTCATCGCCCTTTTCCACCGCGGTTTTCCACGGGACGATGACGGTCAGCATTTTCCACGTATCGAGTGTGCCGCGCACGTATTTGCGCATGATGTCCACGGGGCTCTTTTCCTCGAAGTGCGTGAGCAGTAATTCCAAGAGGATTGATTTCGGCAGTCGCCCGTCCCACACGCGCGCAGCGGCGATCAGGATGGCGCGCCTGACTTCCATCATCACCCCGGCGTTCAAGTGATCGAAAGGGGTTTCGGACCCAAAGCCGGACCGGTAGGCCGCCGTGAAAGCCGTTCCCAACTGCAGAATCACGGCGCGCTGTTTGTCGCTGCCTCCCCAAAGGGCTGCCACGCCGTCGTTGACCAGGGCAATTTCATCTTCCGGAATCCCGAGACCGCGAGCCAGGGATCGGCGCTGTGCGGGTAGTTCGTCCGCGTAGTCGGCCCCGCACATGCCGAAGCCGAAATACGCCACGTCATCCCACGCCGCCCCCGCCTCTTCGAGCGAGAAACTGATGATTTCTTTCGTGCGGGCGACAATCGTCTTCGAAGCGCGTCGAGCCGTCAGACGCACTGGGCCGGTTAGTTGCTGAGTCAGAACGGCCCCGTTGCGGGCGAGGATCGCCACTTCGGTTTTGGTACCGCCGCTGTCGAGTCCGACGTAAACTTTTTCCGCCACTCAAACTCCTTGGATTGCACCGCTATGTCGCGTTGTGTCGACCCAGGTTACTTTTTGCGTGACCGCAGCCAAATGTCGACCGGCACATCGTAGTCGTCGGGGTCGTCGAAGGGGAATATGACTTTCCGACCCTCCGCGGCTGAAAGGTAGGCGGCGATCATGATTTCCAGCACGGCGCGGCCGTCCTCACCGCTCTCCACCGGCGTGCCGCCGTTGCGAACACAACCGACCCAGTCGGCCATTTCCTGCGGATAGCCGTTGTTGAAAAGCCACTCCACGTCGGGGAAATGCCAACCGTTGGTATCGCCCTCGACGAAATCCCCGGTGCTGTACCCTTTTTCCGAGTACACGCGCACGCCGCTGCCGATCTGCAACAGTTCGGCGTGGGCGTTGCCTTCGGTGCCCTGAATTTCCAGCCAACTGATCATGCCGCCCTTTTGCGTCCAGGACGACTCTACCTGGGCGATTTGCCCGGTCTCGAACTCGATGATCATGATCACGTGGTCGTCCAATTCGGTGATCTGCTTGTGCACGAACAAATCCGCCTGGCAGTACACCGACTTCACCGCCGGCTTGCCGAGCACCCAACGGCAGCACTCGATCGCGTGGCAGCCCATGTCCATCAAGATGCCGCCCCCGGCCGTTTCGGCCTTGAAAAACCAAGGCGAGTACGCGCCGGCGTGCTTTTCGTGTTGCCGCACCAGGAACACATCGCCCAAGCCGCCTGCGTCGGCGATCTTCTTGGCGTGGACGAACTTCGGTACGTAACAGAGTTCCTCGGCGTATCCGATAATCAATCCGTTCTTCTTGGCGATTTCCAAAAGTTCGTCCGCTTGGGCAAGGCGCAGCACGAGCGGTTTCTCAAGCATGATGTGCTTGCCCGCCTCCAACGCTTTCTTGGCATATTCAAAGTGTTTGTAGTTCGGCAGACCGATCGACAAGGCGTCGATGTCTTGGCGCGCCAGCAACGCGTCGTAGTCGGACATGAATTCCGGAATGCCGTATTTGTCGGCGAAGGTCTTGCCGTCTTCGCCCGGCAATCCCCACTGGCAGACGACCTGGACACCGGGGATCATTTGTAATGATTGGATATGAACATGGGATATCCATCCCATGCCGATTTCCGCCACGCGCAAGGTTTTCATCGCTCAACCTCCTGCAAGGAAATTTCGTTTTTCTTAGGGAGCGTCGATACTAGAACAGCTTGAATGTGCGTTCAAGACTCGGCTACGAGCAGTTGTCGACGATCGCCGCGCATGGAAACGCAAGGATGCAGCGGATCAACGCGAGGTCCGGCGCCTGCTCGCACGCCGCGTAGCAGACCTCGAAATCCTCATCCAGTTCGCAATTGATCAGCTTCTCACACACCACCGCGCACAGATCCGGCTGCACGCCGAAGCATACGCCGTCGATCTGTTCGCACGGCGCTTCTAAAATGCACTGCCTGCCTTCATCGCTTAGACTTGTCGAGCAAGTGATGGCGCAATCCGCCGGTTCGTCTTCCAGACCGCACTCGACGAGCTTGCCGCAAACGTCCTCGCATACGGGCTCGGCCCGCCCCAGGCAAACCGGTTCCAATTCCTCACACGCGCGGTCGAATAGACAAGCCAGCGTGCCGTCGTCCCAGGCTCCCATGCACGCCGCGGGACAGTAGTCCGGCTCGATATCGCCCAGTGCTTCACACGCCTCCAACCGCTGACAGGCTTCGAGGCAAAGCGGGTCGTAATCATCGGCGAGACACACGGGTTCGATCAATTCGCACGCCACCTGCGCGACGCATTCCCGCAGTTCGGGATCGTCGAGCGTGAGACACGATTCCAAGCAATCCCCGGCGTCGCTGCCGGGTAGCAAATCACACTCAGCTAGTTTATCGCAAAACAGCGTGCATTCGGTGGGTTGAATGGCCGGAAGGCAGACGGCCTCAATTTCGTCGCACTCGGTCATCGTGAGACATTCACGCAGGTCCCGGTCCCATTCCGCGCGGCAGGTTTCCAGGCAATTCTCGCCTGAGAGGAACAGCCCGCAATCCTCGACTTTTTCGCACGCCGCTTCGCATCCAACGTCCGCCGCGGCGTCCAGACATTCGCCGGTAATCTCCCGGCAAGCGGCGAATTGCACGCAACGTATCGTCTCTTCGTCCCAGGAATCGCGGCACAGATCCTCGCACGTCTCGCCGGCCAGCGGATGCCGGCACATGGCCAGCCGCTCGCATGCCCACCGGCAATCGAGGGAGTTATCCTGGTCGCTGTCACCGGTGTCACCCGCGGAATCGTCGAAAATGCTCTCCGTGCCCGGCAACAGGCGAGCGATAATCGCCAAGCCGCCGACCATTAACACCGCGATCAGCGCGCTGTAGAGAATTTTGTTGCGCAATAAACCTCCGCGCCGAAGTGTAGGACCCTCCGTCGAGGAGCGTCAATCGGATTCTCGTCGTGTAGAATATCAGACGCCCCTTCCTCTCGGGTAGTTCAAAGCGAAACAAACGTTCAATCTCACGTCGAAATATCCCGCCGCGCGAATTGGTTGATTATTTTGGCGCGTGACCCCAAAATAGCGCGTAACTTGTTAAGGAGTCGTAACCATGTGGCGTCGTTTTTTTCTCGTACTTCTTGTGGTTGTTTTTATCCCCGCACTCGCGGCCGCCGCGACGGTCAAGACTGTGGCGCAGGTGTATGCGCCGAATTGGCAAACCATCGACCGCCTGTCGACGTTCCCGATCGGTTTTGAGGAATGCGACCGGCCCGGTTATGTGCAAATCGTTACTTCCCATGACGCGATTGACGATCTGGTCGACGCCGGCTTCGAAGTCGATATCCTCATCGACGACCTCGACCAATGGGTGGCGGCACGCCGCGTGGGCAGCGCTGAAGCGGCGCAGCTCGATGTCCCCAGCGACGACAGGCCCGTGTTGGACCACTACTTCGATCACGGCGAAGTGTGCGATTTCCTTAACGACCTGGCGGCCACCTACCCGACGCTGATGACGGTGGAGGTCGTGGGGCAAAGTGTATTGGGACGGGATCTACACTTGGTAAAGATTTCGGACAATGTTACCACCAACGAAAACGAACCGGCTCTGTTCTTCGAAAACAACATCCACGGCGACGAGATCGCCGCCTACGTGCACGCCTTGCATATCATCGAATGGTTGCTGACCGAGTACGGCACGAATCCGGACGTTACCGCCATGATCAACGAGCGCGAAATCTTCTTCGTGCCGTTGACCAATCCCGACGGCAACTACGACCACCCGACCTACGGACGCAGCCGGTACAACGAAAACGGCGTCGACATGAACCGGAACAACGGCTACATGTGGGATCCGTACGAGTATAACAGCGGCCCGGCCCTGCACTCTGAGCCTGAGACCCAGACCTTAGCCAATGTTTGGGTCGATCATCAGCCCTTCGTGTTCGGTGTTTCGGCGCACAGCGGCACCGTGTCGATCAGCCTGCCGTGGTCGTACCACTATGACGAACCCGGCGATTGGGATGAGTTCGACTACCTCGGCGAAAATTATTGCGACGTGTGCCTCGACCCGCTGCTCAACGATTGGTTCCAGGGCTCAAGCGGCATGTACAAGATTCACGGCTCGACGAAAGACGAAATGTACGGCAGCCACGGTATTGCCGCCTGGACCGTCGAGTTGAGCTATGCCAAGGAATGCGCTTTCTCCACCGCCATCGGCGTCGCCGAAGACCACGAGCCCTCGATGTTGTGGCTGATGCAACAGGCGAGTGAAGGCTTGCACGGCGTCGTACAAACATCAGCGAAGGAGCCGATCGCCGCTACGGTGTTCGTCGACGGCAAGTGGTATACCTTCAACGATCCCGAAGTCGGCGACTTCCACAAGTTCCTCCTACCCGGCACCTACGATGTCACCATCGAAGCCGACGGCTATGAAGCCTACACGGAAACCGTGGTCGTGGCCGACGGCGCCCCGGCAACGATGACCGTCATTCCGACCCCCGACGACACGCCGAAAACCTTCGCCTATCGCTGGCTTCAAAGCGAGTGCCCCAACAGTGAGGATTCGCACCTCGACGCACACAATGTTCTCGGCCGTACCGACGGTGACTACTTCTCCATCGGCAACGGCGGTTCGGTGCTGCTCGACCTGGGACCCGGCGGCATCGCCGACGGCGCCGGCAACGACATCGCCGTCTACGAAAGCTACACCGATGGCGATGAAGATTTCACACTGTACGGCAAAGTCGCGTGGGCCGATGAGTGGGTTGAAATCGGCAGCGGCCTCGGCACCGATGAGTTCGACCTGAACGGCACCGGCCTGTCTTCCGTGCGCTACGTGAAGATTGTAGACGACTCACTGGACCTCGGCGACGCCGGGCAAAACGACGGCTACGACCTGGACGCCATCGGCACGCCCGCGCTCATCGCCGCTTTTAGTGCGTCAGCCACCAGCGGCGTCATTCCCTTGCTGGTCAACTTCGCGGATCAGTCTTCCGGCACCCCGACCTCGTGGGATTGGGATTTCGGCGACGGCGACACGTCCACCGATCAAAATCCCCAGCACACTTACGACGAAGAAGGCTACTACACGGTTTCCTTGACCGTGGTCGGCGCGGCCGGCACCGACACCATCGTACGCACGAATTACATCAACGCCTATATCGGCGCGCCCGATCCCGATTTCGAGGGGACGCCGCGCCAGGGCGAAGCGCCGCTGGCCGTGCAGTTCACCGATCTGTCGACCGGCTCGATCGCCGACTACCTTTGGGACTTCGGCGACGGAGCTACCTCGACCGACCAAGACCCCTTGCACACCTACGATGATGCCGGGCGCTACACGGTCAAGCTGACTACCACGGGTCCCGGCGGCGAAGAATTCGAGCGTAAGTTTAATTACGTCACCGCGCAGTGCCCTCTGCCCGAGGTCGATTTCGAAGCCGACGTCGTCTCCGGCGACGCGCCGCTCACCGTTCACTTCACCGACTTGAGCACCGCGGGCGCCGGCTGCAACATCAGCGGCTATCAATGGAGCTTCGGCGACGGCCAGACCTCAACGCTGGCCAGCCCGACCCACGTGTTCCAGAATCCCGGCACCTACGACGTTCAACTCACCGCTTCGACGACCGCCGGGAGTGACACCGAGCTCAAAGTCGAATACATCAACGCCGACGGGGGCGATGACGACGACACCACCGACGACGACGCAGTCGATGACGACGCCTCTGATGACGATGCCTCCGATGACGACTCCGGGGACGACGATGACGATGACGACGACAACAACGATTCCGCGGGTGACGACGATGATGACAACGATAACGACAGCGGCGGCTGTTTCTGATCATTCGACTGGAAGATGAGCAACAAAAATATCGACTTGCTGGTGCGGCTGCAATCGCTGGCCGATAAGGAACCACACCCGAATTCCTGGTGCTTTTTCCCCTGGGACGACCCGGAGATTTCGCGCCGGACACTGGCGCTGCACTTGAATCCCGAGCATGACCAGGCGAGTCGGCAACCCGACCAAGTGGAAGCCGAAACTGCGTTTTTGGACGGGTTGTTCACCGACACCCTTTCCCAGCCCGCCCGGATCTGTGATCTAACCTGCGGCCCCGGGTTGTATGCCATGCGCTTCGCGCAAATGGGACACAAAGTGACCGGCGTCGATTTTGCGCCGGCCGCTATCGAGCACGCCCGCGCCGAGGCCGCGAAACGCAAGCTGGCCATCGACTTCGTCCTAGAAGATGCGCGCCGGGTCGATTTTGCGCCGCAAAGTTTCGACGCCGTATATGTCTTGTACGCGCAGGCCAACGCGTTTCCTGAAGATGATTTTCGCCGCTTGCTCTCGCGCATCCGTTCGTGGATCGCGCCCGGCGGTGTGCTGGTCCTCGACCTCGCGTCTCGGTGGCAATTAATGGAAGACATCGGCCGCTCGTGGATGGTCTGCGAGCGAAGCATCTTTTGCGACAGTCGCCACCTATGGCTGGAAGAGAAGCGTTTTTTCCGCACGCGTAACACGCAGGTCCACCGTGTTTTCACCCTCGACTTGAAAACCGAACGGCTCACGGAGTGCAGCATCTGGCATCGCGCCTACGAGCCGCCCGAAATCGAAAACATACTGCGCGAATGCGGTTGGCGGCTGGAGTCGCTGTTCGGCGATCTGCTCGGGAATCCGTACCGTGAGGGTCGGACACCCTGGCTGGTCACGGTTGCCCGCCCCGACGCCGAGTGATTACTCATATAGCATCGTCGAAGTCGCACGCTACTGCGGGGTAGAAACATGAGCGCCTTCAAGCTCGTCTCCGAATACCAACCGACCGGTGACCAGCCGGCGGCCATCGACGCGCTGACCAAGGGCTTGGAATCCGGACGCCCCCACCAAACACTGTTGGGCGTCACCGGCTCGGGGAAGACCTTCACCATCGCCAACGTGATCGCCCGCCTCGGACGCCCCGCCCTGGTCCTGGCGCACAACAAAACGCTCGCCGCCCAACTTTACGGCGAGTTCAAGCAATTGTTCCCCGAAAACGCCGTCGAGTTCTTCGTGTCTTACTACGACTACTATCAGCCCGAGGCGTATATCCCTTCGACCGACACCTACATCGAAAAAGACTCGTCGGTGAACGAGCGCATCGACCGCTTGCGCCACAGCGCCACACGCAGCGTCCTGACCCGCCGCGACGTCATCATCGTCGCTTCAGTGAGTTGCATCTACGGGCTGGGCGCGCCGGATTTCTACCGGCAAATGCTCACGCAATTCCACGTCGGCCAGGAAATCGACCGCCAGCAGTTGCTGCGGCATTTCGTCGAAATGCAATACGAGCGCAACGACGTCGATTTCTTCCGCGGCACCTTTCGGGCGCGCGGCGACGTGGTGGAGATTTTTCCAGCCTACGAGGACGAAGCCGCAGTGCGGATCGAGATGTTCGGTGACGAAATCGAAGCCATCCGCCAAATTGATCCCCTACGCGGCGTGGTTCTGCGCGAGATGGACAGCGTGGCGATTTTCCCCAACAGCCACTACGTCACGCCCCCCGATCAAATGGAGCGCGCGACCAAGGCCATTCGCGTCGAACTCGAAGAACGCACCGAACAATTGCACGGCATCGAAAAATGGATCGAGGAACAACGCCTGCGCGAACGCACCCTCTTCGACCTGGAAATGATGCGCGAGCTTGGTTACTGCAACGGCATCGAGAATTACAGCCGCCACCTCGACGGCCGCGCCGCGGGCGAACCGCCCAGCGTTTTACTCGATTACTTTCCCGACGACTTCCTGATGATCTTGGACGAATCGCACCAAACCGTTCCGCAGCTCAACGCCATGTTCAAAGGTGACCGCAGCCGCAAAGCGAACCTCGTCGAGTACGGCTTCCGCCTGCCCTCCGCAATGGATAACCGCCCGCTGAGGTTCGCTGAGTTTGAAGAGCGCGTCGGCCAACTTATCTTTATCTCGGCCACACCGGGGTCGTACGAGATGGAAAGGTGTGCCGGCGAGATCGTCGAGCAGATCATCCGCCCGACCGGGTTGATCGATCCCGAAGTGGAAGTCCGCCCGATCGAGAACCAAGTGGACGACCTGCTCGAGGAGATCAAGACCCGCATCGAGAAAAACCAGCGCGTGCTGGTGACGACGCTGACCAAGCGCATGGCCGAAGACTTGACCGATTACTACCGCAACCTCGGCGTCCCCGTCCGCTATCTGCACAGCGAGATCGACACCCTCGAACGAACCGTCATCTTGCGGGAACTGCGGCAGGGCAAATTCTTCGTGCTCGTCGGCATCAACCTGCTGCGGGAGGGTCTCGACCTGCCGGAAGTCGGCCTCGTGGCGATTCTCGACGCCGACAAAGAGGGCTTCTTGCGCTCGGCCACGGCCCTCATTCAGACTATCGGTCGCGCGGCGCGCAACGTGGAGGGCAAGGTGATCATGTACGCCGACAAAGTCACGCGCTCGATGGGTCGCGCGTTGGAGGAGACCGATCGCCGGCGCGAGAAGCAGCGGCAATACAACGAAGAGCACGGCATCACGCCGGCATCGATCATCAAGAGTATCTCGGACGTGCTGGCCAGCGTCTACGAGGCGGATTACGTCACCGTGCCCGTCGACGAGGCCGATGAGGGCGACGTGAGACCCGAGGACCTGCCCGTGGTCATCGCGCAATTGAAGCGCGAAATGCTCGACGCCGCGCAGAACCTCGACTTCGAGCGCGCCGCGACGCTCCGCGACCGAATCGACGAACTGGAAGAGCGCCAACTCGGAATGCGGCGTACCACCCCCGCGCTCAAGCAAGCCGGTGCGCGCAGCCGGCGGCCCGTTCGCATGAAGCGCCGTTAACGCCGCGCCTTTGCCTCGGCCCGCCAAGCGAATAAAATAAGCCGAAAAGAGGGAGGTCCGATGAGCGTCAAACCGTATACCGATGTCCCGGCCGAACCGGTCCCCGGCGATGAAGTGCAAGACGTGACGATGCGCGTGGTCATCGGCCCGCGGGAGGGCGCGCCCCGCTTCGTCATGCGCGTCTTCGAGGTCGCCCCGGGAGGATACACGCCGCACCATCAACACGATTTCGAGCACGAGATTTTCTTCCATACCGGAAAGGGCGAAGTGCAGCACGCCGAGGACGTCATTCCGGTCGCCCCCGGACACACCGCCTATGTGGCGCCGATGGCGATGCACCAAATCCGCAATACCGGCGACGAGCCCTTGGTGTTTGTGTGCCTCGTACCGGCTTTCGTTCACGCATGACGCCGGACAAACTCCGAAATAAAATTCGCCGCGTGCCCGCCGATCCCGGTGTGTACATTTGGAAGGACGCCGACGGGAAAATCATCTACGTCGGCAAAGCCAAAGTATTGCGAAATCGAGTCCGGTCCTACTTCCAGCGCGTGGAAGACAAGGACGGCAAGACCCGCTTGTTGGTGGCGCGTATCGCCGATTTGGAATGGATCGTTACCGCCTCGGAGAAAGAGGCGCTGATTCTGGAAGCGACGCTCATCCAGACTCACTATCCGCGCTACAACATTCGGCTCCGTGACGACAAGCGGTTCATCAGCCTGAAGCTTGACCTCTTGCACCGCTTCCCGCGCCTATACGTAGTGCGCAAAGTGAAACGCGACGGCAATCTTTACTACGGCCCCTATTCCGACGCCCGCGCCATTCGCGAAACCATGAAGTTCATCAACGCCGCGTTCCGACTGCGCAAGTGCAGCAACCACAACTTCGCCGCGCGCGACCGCCCCTGTCTGCAATACCAAATCGGCCGCTGCCTCGCGCCGTGCGTCGGCTATGTCGATCGCGAGGATTACGAAGCGCTCGTCGATGAAGTGAAGCTCTTCTTCGCCGGGCGGTTGCCGGAACTGATCAAACAGCTTCGCCTGCAGATGCAAACGCTCGCCGCCAACCTGGAATTCGAAGAGGCCGCGCTCGCACGCAACCGCATCGCGGCAATCGAAAAATCACTTGAGCGCCAGCGAATCGTGCACCACGGCAAAGGCGACCGCGACGCGTTCGGCTTATACCGCGAGGGATCGGCTGTCGTGATTTGCCAGTTATTCGTTCGCAGCGGCGCGATTACGGGCCAGCGCATCTATCCGTTTACGAACATTGAGGACAGCGACGCCCAGATCCTCCGCCAACTCATCGGCATCTATTACTCCGGCGACAACTTCCTACCCGAGCAGATTTTGTTGCCCTTGGAGCCCGAGGGCGGCCCCGACCTCCTTGCCGAATGGTTGACCGATCTTGCCGGCCACCGTATCGATGTTCGCCCCGCCCAACGCGGCGCGGGACGCCAGTGGGTGCTCATGGCGCACAAGAACGCCAAACGCCACTTCGACGCGCGGCGTTCGTCGCTGGTCACGCCGGCCGAAGTGCTGCAAAGCCTCGTCGAGAAACTCCATCTGGCACGTCAGCCGGACGTCATTGAGTGCTTCGACATATCCAATGTTCAGGGCAAGCTGGCCGTGGGTTCGCAAGTTCGCTTCACGCAGGGCGAGCCCGACAAATCCGGCTACCGGCACTACCGCGTGCGCACCAAAGACGAACCCGACGACTTCGCCATGATGCGTGAAGTGCTGCAACGGCGCCTGGCGCGCGGCATGCGGGACGGCGATCTACCCGACTTGCTGCTCATCGACGGCGGCAAGGGCCACTTGAGTGTGGCCGTGTCCGTATTGAAGGAACTCGGCCTCACCGCTCAACCGGTGGCCGCGATCACAAAAATCAAGAACCTCGCCGCGGGCGACACTTCGCCGAAGGACAAAGTCTATCTGCCCGGCCGCAAAAATGCCGTGACCTTCCTTGCCGGCAGCAACGCCCTGCACTTGCTGCAAAGGCTGCGCGACGAAGCGCACCGGTTCGCGATCGAATACCACCGAAAATTACGCTCCAAGAAAATGGTCGCCGGCGCGCTGGACGCCGTGCCGGGCTTGGGTAAGGCCAAGCAAAAAGCCCTCCTGAAAACCTTCGGCAGCGTCAAACGCATCCGCCAAGCCACCCGGGACGAACTCACCCGGGCGCCGGGGATCGGGCCGAAACTCGCGCAAACGATTCACGAGCACTTGAACCGAGAATGATTCGTCGCCCGCTGATTCCCGCCGCGTTCGCTCTGGGGCTGGGTTTGTACGTGGGTCGCTACTTCGAGCACGCCGTGATTCTCGCCGTTGTCGCGGTCGCGGCTGCTGGAATCCTCTTACTGCTGGCGTGGAAACGAAACCGGAGGATCGCGGGAATCGCCGCGTTGGCACTCCTCGCCTTCGCACTGGGCCTATGGCGCATTGATGGCGTGGTTCGGCCTAAGCTTCCGGCAAACCACCTCGCTCATTGGGTTCACACCGGCATGGTCACTATCGAAGGGGCGATGTTCGATCCACCGCTGATGAACAACGACGGCGGCGGCTCCTTCGTTTTGAAGGCACACAAAATCATCGCCGACGACGATAGCTGGACGACCGCCGCGGGTAAGGTGCGCATCCACTTTCGTCACACCCTGCCACCCGTCGAATGCGGCGCGACAGTCCGCCTGCGCACGCGCCTCGAATACATCGCGTCGCCCCGCACGCCCGGCGTCTACCGATGGGATTGGGGCGAGATCACGCAGGGAATCTATCTACGCGGCCGCCTGTACAGCGCCAATTCGATCCGGCAAATCGCCTCGGAAGGAATTACTTTTCATTCCTTGTTGGAGGCCATACGCGAAAAGGTTCGGCAACGGGCGGCGGCGGCTCCGGCGGAAACAGGGGCCTTGGCGCGAGCGCTGGTCCTCGGTGAGAAAGCGCTGCTTCGGCCCGACATTCGCGAGTCATACCGTCGCGCGGGGATCGGGCACGTGTTGGTCGTGTCGGGCCTGCACATTTCGGCCGTCGCCGGCTTGGTTTTTCTTCTTCTTTGGTTCGCGTTCAGCCGTTTTCCGGCGCTGGGCCACCGCTTTCACCCGGGCCGTCTCGCCGTTCTTTTCGCGCTTCCCGTGGCGTTGTTGTACACGGCGTTAGCGGGCGCGAGCACCAGCGTTCTGCGGGCCTGCGTCATGTTCGTCATTGCGATGCTCGCCTTATACGTAGGCCGGCGTCGTGACCCGCTTATCGCCCTCGCGGCGGCAGCCTGCGTCGTGCTGACCGTGTATCCGGGCGCTCTTTGGCAAGCCGGCTTCCAGTACAGCTTCGCGGCGGTCGCGGGCATGATTCACTGGGCGGGTCTGGGCCGCAAGCTTTCCGAACTCAAAACGTTCGAGGAAGAAGTTGCCCCGCGGCCATTACTTTCGCCCGCACGTCGCTGGTTGGTGCGGGGACTTGTCATGTCCGCCGCCGCGTTCCTGGCCACGGTGCCGATTTCCCTTTGGCACTTCGGCACGATCGCCCCCGGCGCGCTGGTCGCCAACCTGGTCGCCTTGCCGATCTACACTTCTTTGGTTATTCCCCCGCTTCTGGCCGGGAGTGCCGCGGCTTGGTTGGCCCCGGCGGTTACAGGCTGGCTGTGGGCGGTCGCCGCGCTTGCCGCCGATCAGGTATGGGGAGTCGCGCTGCTCATCGACGCCCTCGGCGGGGGCGAGAGGTACCTTGGTCGGCCCACGGTGATTGAACTTGCCTTGCTTGTGCTTCTTTTCGTGTCGGTACCGTATTGGTCGCGGCGTTGGATTCGGCGGGCCGCGTGGGCGACGGCGGCGGTCCTCACGGTAAGTCTGATATTCACGCCACGCCTCGCGCACCGTTTCCCGGCGCAAACCCAAGTGACGATGATCGACGTCGGCCAAGGCATGTCGCTGCATGTACGCACCGCGGGCGGGCGTCACCTCCTGATTGACGGCGGCTACGACCCGCGCGGGCGACTCGTGCTGCCCTATCTGTTGGCCGAACGCGTACCAGCCGTCGACGTCCTGGTCGTCACGCATGCCGACCCCGATCATTGCCTTGGCTTGCACGCGGTCTTGGAGAACCTCCGCGTTGGAGAGATCTGGACGGCGGCGCGACCCTTTGCGGCCGAAAACGCGGGAGACTACCTGTGGTTGCTCGCGCGGGCTCGGGAAAAGCAAATTCCGGTGCGGGAACTGAAAGCCGGCGAGTCATTCAGATTCGACAGGCTGCAAGTAGACGTACTCAATCCGCCGGAAGAGCCGCCTTTGGCGTGGAGAGCAAACGACCGCTCGCTCGCTCTGCGAATTGCCGCAGGACCGCGCAACCTATTGGTAACCGGCGATATGGAGCGGTCCGCTGAATCCCACATACTCGCCGGTGGCGCCGACTTGGATGTCGAGATGCTACAAGTGGGCCACCACGGCTCGCCCAGCAGCAGCACACCGGCTTTTTTGGACGCCGTCTCCCCGCGGCTCGCGCTAATACCGGTCGGTTTCCAAAACCGATATAGGTTTCCCGCGCCGAGTGTTATGCAGTCGTTGCGTCGACGCGGGACAGAGATTTGGCGCACCGATATCGACGGAACCGTTCGCTGCTTCGCACAGGAGCAAGAGTGGATGTGCCGGTCTATCGCCCCCCCAGTGACCAATCCGGCCATGCTTCGGTAACCGCCCGACGCTCCTTTACCGTTCCGGAAATATTCGCAAGATTCGCTTCTTGTCGAATAGTTATGCTTTACATGGCGCGCATTTCTTGACAGTTGGAGATTGCGACGCAATAAAAAACTTTGCCAAAAGTCTGGTAACCGCTTGATTTTTGGAAGCTAAAGCGTCATTTTTCGCGTTCGGTTTATTGCTTGCCCCTCCCCTGACCAGATGAGGCGCAAGCAATCGATATTTATTGTGGACATAACCGTACCATTTGGTATTGAAACCCTTGACTTGAAGCCTGGTTTTTATATGCTATGCCGATTGCAGCCAAACGGGAGAAACAAGATATGATGCATCATGGAGGCCGTTTCTGGTTCGCCTGCTTGAGTGTATGCGCCATCTTGGCGGCCTTGGCCGTCGATGCGGCACGGGCGGCGGAGAATGACCTCCTCCCCTTGCGCCTGACCATCGAAAAAGCCGTTGAGCTGGCCCTATCCCATAACGAATCGGTGCGCATCGCTGATGAGTCGATTAACGAAGCCAAGGGCACGTATCGGGAATACGCCGCCGACGCCTTCCCGCAGATCAGCGGCGTGGTCGGTTACACGCGCCATCTCGAGCGACGTTTTTCCGAAGTCGATATGACGGCCTTCAATCCGCTGTTGGCGCAAATGGGCGCGCCGCCGCTGGAAAAATCAAAGCAGTATTTCAATTCCCAGCACGAGTGGGATTTCCGCCTCATGGCCGAGCAGAATCTGTTCACCTTCGGCAAGGTGAGCAATGCCATTCGCTTAGGATCGGTCTTTAAGAAGATCGCGCGCGAAAACAAGCAGTTGGCGGTCAAGGATGTGGCGCTGCAAACCCGCCAGTCGTTTTTGACCGTGCTTTTCGCGCAAGAGGCGCTGAGTGTCGCCGAGTCAAACCTGAAGCTAACCAAAGAAACGTACGACGTGGTACGCAACAAGGCGAAGCAAGGCGTGATGAGCCGCTTCGATCTGCTGATCGTCGAGTCGGAACTGGCGATGGCCGAGCCCACCGTAATGGCCGCCGAGCGCAACCTCGAAACCGCGAAGCAGGCCTTGCTGCATGTCATCGGTGAGCCGCTGGATCGCACGGTATCCATTGTCGGCGAATTGAAATTCGAGTCGCTTGAAGGCGATGTCTCTGAATTCGTGCGCCGCGCGGTTCTGCAGCGCCCGGAATTGCGCGCCTTGAGCCTGCAAAAAGACATGTACGATTATTCGCACAAGATCGCCCGCGCGCTCTACCTGCCCACCCTCACGGCTAACGCAACCTACGCCCAATCGGGTGGTTCCGATAAGCAAATCTGGCCCGAGGATGAGCCCGGCGACGCCTCCGACGGTTTCCAGCCGTCGCTCAATTTCGGCGTGCAGTTGTATGTCCCGCTTTTCGACGGATTGCGCGCTTACGGCCGGATGAAGCAGATGGCCGCCAAACGGCAGACGTCCCGCCTGCAAATCGCTCAGGCAACGCGCGGAATTAAATTGGAAGTGACGAGTTTGGCAAAACAAATTCGCACCACTGAAGCAATGGTCGCCGCGAACATGAAAGCCGTGGAAGTGGCCGCCGAAGCCAACCACTTGGCGCAGCTTCGTTTCGAAAACGGACTCGGTACGCGATTGGAAGTGACCGACGCACGCAATAATTTGAATCGGGCCAAACTCGGTTTGGCCGCGACGCTATTTGATCTGAATGACGCCCGCGCCCGCTTGCAGCGAGCGATGGGAGAATAAACAAGAGGATCCCACGCGATGAAACTTCGCAACATCATCATTGCGATTATTGTTCTCGGCCTCGCCGGTTTGATTGCTTTTCGCTTCTTCACCGCCGGTAAGGGTGAGAAAACGCCGAGTATCGATGACGTGCGCCGCGCCGATGGCGTTCCCGTAGACGTTTATGCCATCCAAAACGCCACGTTCGAGAAGTGGTTGGAGAAGACAGGCGCCCTCGAAGGCATCAACCAGGCGTCGATTTACGCCAACATGCCCGCTCGGATCCGCACGGTGCACGTGCAACAGGGGCAAAAAGTCGGCGCAGGGCGCGCGATCGTTTCGTTGGATGCCTTGTCGTCGACGCAATCGTATGCCGCGCGCGAAGGGGCGCGTTTGCAGTACGAGACGGCCAAGCGGGAATTCGACCGCCTTCAGCCCTTGCACGAAGCGGGCGCGCTCAGCGACAGCCAACTCGATCGAGCGCGCCTGGCCATGGACACCGCCCGGGCGGTGTCGCGCGACGCGGCCGCTTCGCTAACGCTTAAAACGCCGATTGCGGGCGTGGTGACTGACGTGCGCGTGCGGGCCGGGCAAAAGGTCGAACCGGGCGAGACGCTGGCCGTCGTCGCCAAGACGGATCAGGCCCGCGTGAAGATGGACGTATCCAGTTCAGACATCAAAAAAATCGCGGCCGGGCAAGTAGCCATGGTCGTTGAAAACGGGGATAACGAACTTGCGTCGGGCCAGGTCTGCTGCGTGAGCCTGTCGGCCGATCCCAAGACGCGGCTGTTTTTGGTGGAGGCCATTCTCGATTCCAACGGCCTCCTGCCCCCGGGAACCCTGCAACGCGTGAAGATTCGCACCGACTTCCAAGAAAACGCGCTGCAAGTCCCGTCTGACGCCCTGCACACCGATGCCAAGGGATATTTCGTATTCGTCGTCGGCGGTGAGAACAAAGCGGAGAAGCGGCCGATCGTCATCGGTCCGCACAATAATAAGATGGTTGTGGTGGAAGACGGCTTGCAGGCCGGAGAACAGGTTGTCGTTTGGGGCGCCAACCTCTTGTCCGGCGGCGAGAAAGTGCAAATCCACAAGGTCGTCGAGCAGCTCTAAGGAGACGCATCCATGTTCCTCGCCAAGCTGGCTGTCCGCCGTCCTGTACTTACCACGATGATGATCATGCTCTTCGTCGTCGTCGGTTTCCGTGGCTATCGAGACCTGGCGCAAGAGCTGATGCCGGAAATCGAATTCCCCTTCGTGATGATTCAGACGATCTACCCCGGCGCCGGTCCCAAAGAGGTCGAAAGTCAGATCACCCAGAGAATCGAGGACGAAGTGTTCTCGGTTTCCAACCTCGAGCGCATGCAATCGCGAAGTTCGGAAAACCTTTCGTTTATCTTTCTCGAGTTTGAGTTGGGCGCCGACGAAGACCTCAAGGCCATCGAGGTGAAAGATAAGATCGAGCGCATTCGCGCCGAATTGCCCGATGACGCCGAGCCGCCCGCGGTGTTCAAATTCAACCCGACCGACGAGCCGATCATGCAGCTCGCGGTCAGCAGCCCGCGCTCGTTGGAAGAAACCTACCGTATCGCCGACGAGAAGATCAAAGACCAACTCGCCAAGATCGAGGGCGTCTCGTCGGTGGACATCGTCGGTGGACGCGAACGGGAAATCCGCGTGGCGCTCGACCGCTACGCCCTGCGCGCCTACGGCCTTTCGGTTGCCGATGTGCTGATGGCGGTGACGGCCGAGAACGTCGACTTCCCCGTCGGCCGCATCATTTCCACTCAGAACGAACTTTCCCTGCGCTTGCAGGCGAAATACGCCAACCTCGACCAGATCCGCGACGTACTGGTCCCCACGCCCCACGGCACGCAGGTTTACGTACGCGACGTCGCGGAAGTCATCGACACCTACGCCGAACCCCGCACCCAAGCCCGATATGCCGGGCGTGAAGCCGTCAGCCTCGAAATCCAGAAAAAATCAGAAGGCAACACGGTGGCGATTTCGGCCAATATTCAAAAAGAAGTTGCCGCCTTGCAAGAAATCTTGCCCAGCGACATCAAAATCGAAACGGTACAGGATTCGGCTGAGTACATCGTCGACTCGGTTCGCGACGCCACGACCAGTATTCTGCTCGGCATTCTGCTGACTGCCGGGCTGCTCTGGCTGTTTTTGCACGACATCCGCGCCACTTTCATCGCCTCGATTTCGATTCCGGCCGCGATTATCGGCACCTTCATGCCGATGATGTTCGCCGGCTTCACCCTCAATGTTATTTCTCTGATGGGCCTGGGCGTCAGCGTCGGCGTGCTGGTAGCCAACGCGATCGTCGTGCTGGAAAGCATCAGCCTGCATATCGCCCGCGGCGAGCCGGCAGATGAAGCGGCGATCAACGGTACCACCCGCGTCGCCATTGCGGTCATCGCTTCGACCGCCACGAACCTGGTTGTGTTCACGCCGATCGCGTTCATGCAAGGCATCATCGGTCAATTCTTCAAGCAGTTCGGCTTGACGGTCGTTTTCGCGACCCTCTTCTCACTGTTCATGTGCTTCACCCTCGTACCGATGCTCGCGGCGGCGTTTTTCCGCCAAGGCGGCAAAAAGCACGAACTTGGCGCCGTCAAAAAGTTCGGCGACGCGTGGGATAAGGGCTATGCGAGCCTGGCCGGCGAGTACAAACGCAGCATTGCCTGGAGCCTGCGCCATCGTTGGGTGATTGTACTCACGGCGGTGGTTGCGTTCTTCGGCGGCGTTATGCTTTTCGGCTTCGTCGGGTCCGAACTCTTTCCGCAGTCCGATCAGAACGTCGTCAGCGTGTCGGTCAAGTTGCCCGCCGGCACCAGCCTGCGCAAAAGCGACGAAGTCTTTCAGGAAATCGACAAACGCATGACCGAGCAATTCGGCCAATATATCGAGGCGGGATTGCAGTCGATCGGAGGCACCACCAGAGGCGTGGAGGAAGGGAACATTGTCTTCAAGCTGATCGACAGCTCCGAACGCGACCTATCGGCCAAGCAAATCGTCGACCGCGCCCGCCCGTACTTGGCCGGGATTCCCGCCGCGGAGATTTCGGTTGGCCTCAGCACCCACGGCCCGGGCCAGGGACTGCAGGTCCAGGTGATCGGCGAAGACCTGGCAAAAATCAACGACTACGCCGAGCAACTCATGGCGCAGATGCGTCAAGTCGACGGCTTGGTGGATATCCGTTCGGATTACGTCACCGGCAAGCCCGAACTGACCTTTGTCCCCGACCGCGAACAGATGGCGGCCTACGGCGTGAACACGGCCATGGTCGGGCAGGTTTTGCGCCTCGCCTTCGAAGGCGAGGTAAAGACACGCTACAAGGAAAGCGACGAGGAGTACGATATTCGCGTGCAGCTCCAGCAAGATCAGCGACGGGTCGCCTCCGACTTTGAAGAAATGTTCCTGCGTATCGGCGACGACTACATTCCGCTGTCTCAATTGGGCGATTTCAGTTTCAGCACCGCTGAAACGGAGATCAACCGCAAGAACAAACGCCGGATGGTCACCGTTAACGCCAACGTCGGATCGGGCACCCTCGGCGATAGACAGTCCGCTCTGGAGACGTTGATCGCCAAGAACATCGACATCGAACCCGGCTACCTGCTTCACTTCGCCGGCCAGTCCGAGTTCATGGCCGAAACCTTCCAGTACATTTTCGAAGCGTTGATTCTAGCCATCATCCTGACCTACATGGTGCTGGCCGCGGTGCTCGAAAGTTTCATCCACCCCATCACCATCATGCTGACCCTGCCCCTCGGATTGATCGGCGTCTCGCTGGCGCTGTTCCTCTCGGGCATATCGCTCAACATGATGAGCTTGATGGCCGTGGTCATGCTCGTGGGCATCGTGGTCAACAACGCGATTCTAATCTTGGACCGCGTCACGCAGTTTCGACTCGAAGGCCTTGCCGTGCGAGAGGCGCTGGTTGAAGCTGCCGGCGAACGCCTGCGCCCGATCATCATGATGAACAGCGCCATCGCCATCAGCCTGACGCCGCAGATCATGGGCAGCGGCGCCGAGTTCCGCGCCGCCATCGCCATGGTCACCATCGGCGGCGTCTTGGTCTCAACCTTCTTTACGCTGTATCTGATTCCCTGCGTCTACACGGCCTTCGACCGTTTTGCGAAACCGCCGCGCGCCCGCGACATGTAGTCGCCCGGAAATCGCCGGCGCCCGCTCGTTTGCGTTGAACGCTTTTGCGCATTCTCACGCGTGCCGCTTTTTGCTATCGTGATGAGGCTTGGACGATTTTGAAATCTTACCGGGAGACAACCTCATGAAACTCCTGCTGGTCAGCCCTTCGCAATTGCAGGATGACGGCACGCCTTTGCGCCGCAAAAAGGCGTTTCTCATTCCCCTGTCGGTTTATCTGCTCGCCGGCCTCACGCCGTCGGATTGGGAAATCGAAGTCGCCAACGACTATACGGACAAAATCAACTACGACGGCGATTACGATTTGGTGGGCATCACGACGACCACTCTGCATTCACGGCGCGGCTACGAAATCGCCGAACAATTCCGGGCTCGCGGCAAGAAAGTCGTGCTGGGCGGTTTTCATCCGACGCTCTTCCCCGAAGAAGCGCAGGAAAAAGCCGACGCGCTTGTCTGCGGCGAAGCCGAACTTATTTGGAAAGACGTTCTGGCCGATGCGGCGGCGGGAAACCTCAAGCCGCGCTACCAGGCCGACCGCTTGTGCGACATGGACCAACAACCCCTGCCGCGCTTCGACCTGATCGACAAGAAGAAGTACCTCAACGACGTCTTACCCGCCGAGGCGTCCCGCGGCTGCCCGTACAATTGCGAATATTGTAGCGTCACGACGTTTTACGGTCACAAATATCGCTTGCGGCCGCCCGCCGATGTGGCGCGCGATATCAAGGCGACCGGCAGCCGTTTCATCGGCTTCGTCGACGACAACATTGCCGGACGTCTCGATTACTCCGCCGAACTTTTCCAGGCGCTGATTCCACTGAAGATTTTCTGGATGAGTCAGGTTTCCATCCGGCTGGCCGATGACGAACGAGTGCTCGCGCTGGCGGCGCGCAGCGGATTCCGATACGCCGTAATCGGCATTGAAACCTTGGACCCCGAGAACCTCGCGGCCGTCGGGAAGAAAAACGTGAACAAGGTGGAGGATTACGTCGCCAAGACAAAACTGTTCCAGAAATACGGCATCACCGTGTGCGCCAACCTCATGTTCGGTTTTGCCAACGACACGCCCGCGACCTTTGAGAAAACCTACCACTTCGTCGAAAAGCATCGGTTCATGGTCAACCCCTACATCATCACGCCGTACCCGGGAACACGGCTGTATGATCGAATGAATGCCGACGGTAGCCTGTTGCACAAAGACTTCTGGCGATACACGTCCTATCAAACGGTCTTCAAGCCGAAGAATTTCACGCCCGCCGAACTCGACAGCCATTTCATGAAGTTTTACATGAGATGCTACTCGTCGAGTTTCATCGCCAAGCGCTTTGTCAAAATGCTTAATTGGCGCCAACCGTGGGGCTCGTTCATGACGCAGGTCGCCGTGGCCGCTAACAGCCTGGCGGTTCGTCACAACCTCAAAAAGGGAATATTGCCCTACTACTAAGCCGGGCGCTTACCAGTAGTCGGGAATGCGGTGCCGCGCCGCGTAGCCGACCTGACTGCCGACGACGAACGCCCCCAACTGAACGAAGAAATCTTCCTTTAGGTTTCGCAAGCGTATCTTCGACAGGGAGCGATTGAAATTGTGGCGCAAGGTGAAAAGTCGCGCCAGCGTCTCGAAGTACAAATCGTCGAGCTGTTCCGGCGTTAGATTCTTCGGCTTGAAAACCGTCTCGTATCCCGTATAGCGCGACCACTTCCGGTGCAACAAGCGCCCCTCGGCCTCCATGCGCTGAAATAGTTTGGTACCCGGAACCGGCGTCAAAATATACAAAAACGGGAACACCTTGTTACGCACCAAAAATTCGTACGTCGCGTCGAACGACTCCGGAACATCCTGGTCGAAACCGAAGATGATGTTCGCCCCAACCAGCACGCCGCGACGGTTGAACTCTTCGATGCGCCGCTCGAATTCCTCCACCTGATTGATGCGCCGATGCACCTCGGCCAACGCCGCCGGATTGATCGACTCAATGCCCATCCACGAGAACCGCAGCCCCGCTCGCACCGCCAGGTCGATCAACTCCGCATCGTCGGCCATGTACATCGTGCTCTGACACATCCATCGAATATCCAGAGGTATGAGCGCCTTGAACAACTCTCGCGCGTAGTCGCGTTGCGCGATGATGTTGTCGTCCGTGAAGGCGATGAAACGGCTGCCGGTCGACTTGATGTTGCGCACGACGTCCGCCACCGGTTTCAAGCGATGCCGCCCGCCGTGATAGGCGGTCACCGCGCAGTAGTCGCAATTCAGCGGACAACCGCGCGAGGATTCGACCGGATACACTTCGATTTTGTAGTCCTGCTTGTTGATCAAGTCGTAACGCGGCACCGGCTGACCGGCCAGTGACGCAGGCCCGTCTGCCACGTATTTCGGCTTCAAGGCTCCGCGCAGAAAATCATCGACGGCCTCGGGCCAAACCATCTCCGCCTCGCCGATGCATATCGAGTCGGCGTGCGCCGCGGCCTCGTCGGGAAAAGCCCACACGTGATAACCGCCCAGAACGACCGTCACGCCGTGCGCCCGAAAACCGTCGGCCAGTTCGTAGGCTCGCTCCGCCGTGGTCGTCAGCGTGGAAATCGCCACGAGGTCGGCCGGTGTAGAGGTGTCCACAGGGTGCACGTAATCGTTCATGATTTCGATGTCGAAATACTCACTGGGCGTCAATCCCGCTACAGTCACCAAACTCAAATTCAGGTTGAGGGAAGCTTTCTTCACGGTGATCAATTCGCCGTCCCGGCCGAAGTGGCTCGGGAGTACCAACAACAAACGTTTTTTCGCCATAGTTAGAAACAACCTCCATGCGCGCGGCCATCATTATCATCATCTGCCGCGTCATCATCACTGTTTTCCACATCGTCAAAACTATCGTCGTCATCATCATCGTCGTCGTCGATAAAGACATCGTTGTCATCGTCGTTGTCGTCGTCGTCATCATCCATGACCGGAAACAAGTCCTCAAAATCGTACCAGACCGGTTCTTTCTCCGGTGCAAAGGCGTCCGTGTCCGAAAGCGCCAATCCGAATTGCATGCGCTCCGGAAGGAAAATCATCGACTGCATCGTCGCCGTGTTTTCGATCGCCGCCTGCATGTTGTTAAGAAAATCCCAGGCATTCTCCACGCTCAAACGTCGCTGGTACGTGTTGTTTACCAACTCCACCGCCGCGTCGTACCGTTCCTGGTGCCGCTCCTCGCGCTCCGGTACGAGCTTATCCTCCCAATTCAAAATAACGAAAATGTCCGGGTAGAAGTTCGGATCATCCGCCGGATAGCGCATCGTGCGTAGAATATTCGAAATTTCCAGCACCGCCGCGGGTGGGTCTTGCGCGCCGCGTACGCCAACGGCCTGCTCCAACAACGACGTGAACAGATGCTCGGTCTCCAGATAGGCGAAGAAATCCGAAATATCGTAAATCTCGTCGCCATTGACATCCGCCGCGCTGATCGCGTGCCGGGCGCCCCAACCGGCCAGTTGCGGTTTGGGGTCGAGAATGCGATCCGGCACTTCATTGAGCGCCAGGCCGCTGTTGAGGATCGCCACCACGCCGGATTCGTTGAACGCGACCGGCGGGCCCAGCGTGCCGGAGTTGCCGATGGTGATGAAGCGCTGCCGGGCCGGATCGTCGGGCGCGTAGGAAATCACGATCGAATGCTCGGCGATCAACATCGGCGCTTCCCACGTCTCGTCGATGAAATCCGTGTTGTGCGCCACAACCAACTCGCCGCCCAGCTCGGGGTCCTCGGCCGTGGCGGTCTCCCAAGCCACAATCGTGGCGCAAAACGCTGCCTTGATGTCGTTGAGGCCGTTGAACGTGATCACATCCCAGGCATCCATGTCGCGGCCCAAAACGTCCGCGTACGGGTCGACGCCGCCCGCGATCATCCCGTCGAAAATGCCGCGCGCCTCGGCGAGCATGTCGGCGTCCTCGAATTCGAAAGTCGAAATAATAAACATCCGCGCCAACTCATACAGCCATGGCGACGCGCCTTCGGGCGGAAAAGCGTACACGCTCATCAGTTCGAAAATGCCGTCTCCCAGGAAATACCCGTGTGCGAAACCCATCTCGTAAGGCGAGCCCCAGACGTGCAGAATCCGTTGGCCTTCATGTTCCCACATCACACCGTGGACCGTAGGCGCTTTGTGAACGCCGGCCGCGGCAAACGCTGATGTCGCAATAAGTAGGACGAGCAAAAACGAGCCGAGGACAGTCCGGAAACGGCAGGTGGGCAAACATAACCAGTTGCGCGGGCATTTTGAAATCTGCACCGTGCCTCCTTTTGTACCCCCGCCGCAATAATACGCATGCGGATGAACGGCCGTCAATTCAAAAACTATTATTTGAGGGGTCACCGGTGGAGAAGGTCGCCGCTTTTGGATAAAGTGGGGCGATGGAAAAACCTAGACTACTGCTTATCGAGCCGACCAAGCTGCGGCCCAACGGCATGCCCGCCCGCATTGCACGCGAAGGAATGCGCACGTTGACCTTGCCCTACCTGGCCGGCATGACGCCGCCGGAGTGGGACGTGTCGGTCCAGGTCGACGCGCTCGACGCAGTGACGGGCCGCGAGCCCGCGGACTTGGTCGGTATCAGCGTCTTGACGCAGCGTGCGCCGCGCGCCTATCAAATCGCCGACCACTTCCGGCGACGCGGCGTAAAAGTGGTACTCGGCGGCGCGCATGTCACGTTGAATCCCGAGGAAGCCGAAGGCCATGCCGACACGCTCGTTCTCGGTGAGGCCGAGTATGTTTGGCGGCAATTGCTCGACGACTTTTCGGCCGGCCGATTGCAGCCACGCTATTGTGCCGACCGCCTCCACGACTTAGACGATCTCGCCGCGCCGCGCTTCGATCTGATTCGCAACAACCGCTATTACACCCTGCTGCGCCCGATCCAGACGACCCGCGGTTGCCCGCATCGCTGCGAATTTTGCACGGTCAGCAGCGTCTACGGCCACACGTACCGGCATCGACCCGTCGAGCAGGTCATTGAGGATATCCGCGCCATACGCGCCACGAGCCGCTACGTCTTCTTCGTCGACGACAACCTCGCAGCCGACCCGAAATACGCCCGCGAACTGTTTGAAGCCCTGATCCCGCTGAAGATATCCTGGTCGGCGCAACTCAACCTGAATTTCGCCGATGACGAGAACCTACTCGCCCTCGCCGCCCGCAGCGGCTTCCAAATGGCCGTGTGCGGCATCGAAAACGTCAACTCCGAAAATCTCGCGTCCATCAACAAGGCCGCCGTCAACGACCCGAAACAGTACCGCGAACTCATCACCCGCTACCGCCGCCACGGTGTGCTGGTGCTGGCCGGAATGATCATGGGTTTCGACACCGACACCGAGGCCAGCATCGCCGAAAACATCGAGTTCATGACCACCGAGCGTCTACCCATCATCTCGCTGTATCTGCTGACGCCCTTTCCCGGCACGCCTCTTTTCGACCGCTTCGCCCAGGAAGGCCGCCTGCTGACCCGCGACTGGTCGCGCTACGACTCGTACACCTGCGTCTTCCGGCCAAGAAACCTCTCGCCGGAACGACTCACGCAACTGTACTGGAAAGCCAACCGCGAAGTGACAACCCTGCGGACGATCCTGCGCCGTTTCTCGCCGCCGCCCCTGCCGCGCCGACGAACCTTCCTACCGGACCTCATCGCCACGGGGCTGGTCTTCACGAACAATCTGGTCCTATTCCGGCGCGACGCCAGGCGTGAGCAACCACCGCAAGTGTGAGAATTAGGAACCGGCCAGCTTGTTGAACAGCAGCCCGCCGACGGCCGGCAATTTTGCGGCAAGAATCGCCGCGTCGAGCAAACGTGGTTTGGTCAGATACGCGGCTTGCTTGATGTGTTTCTCGAATCTCGCCAAGTAGGCCTCGCGCCAACGTCGATCGAAATCCACCGGTCGACCGGCCAGAATCGCTTCCGCCGCCAGCGCTGCGCCCCACAGCGCGTACCATATCCCTTCGCCCGAAAGCGGATCGACATGCCCCGCGGCGTCCCCGATCAAAAGCCAATCGTCGCCCGCCACCGGGGCGCGGAAGAATTCAGCGGTTGAGGCTTGCGGCAGCGTCCAGCCCTGAATCCTGGGCATCGTGCGGTCCAACACCTGGGCGGCAAAAAAGTTGGCGAGTTGCTCGAGCCAATCGTCCTTGTGACTTTGCGGCATCCCGACGCCGATGGATGCCCTGTCCCGCCGGTTGAACACCCACGCGTAGCCGCGGCGGTCGCCGAGAAAGCGGATCAATGCCGACGGCGCGGCGAAATCTTCCACCAACACGTGCGCGCCCAGGGCCAGGTGCTCCCGCGCGATAGCGCCCGCGAAATGCCGCCGCACCAGCGAGTGAACTCCGTCGGCGCCCACGATGATACGCGCTCCCATCACCCGGTGCGCCGTTTGGACGACGTACCCTTCCGCGCTCTTCTCGAAACTCAACACTTTTTGCTGCCGCCACTCGGCCCCTGCCTGAACCGCGCGGTCAAGCAGCGCCTTATCGAGAATCGTCCGGTCGATCGCAAAGGTGCGACCTTTGCCGCGCACCCTGGCCCGATGACCGCCGGGGCTTACCAGGCGCAGTTCCGTGCCGGTCTTGCCTTGCGGTACCAACTCTTCCAATTCGGGGAACATGGCGCGGGCGCGTGCCGAAATGCCGCCGGCGCAAACTTTTTCACGCGGGTGCGAGTGATCGAAAACGACGACGCGCGCGCCGCCAGCCGCCAGCCGTTCGGCCAGCAGGCTTCCCGCCGGTCCGCCGCCGACGACGGCGACGTCAACTTGCGTGATTTTCGTCATGACCTTCGCGCCTCGCCAAACCGCCGGGTTTGAAGTTTCGCCAGAAGTGCAGCGCCACCCACCCGACCGGACCAATCGCGCCGACAAGCACGCCGTGCCACAACACGCCCGTGACGGCGCACACTACGAATCCGGGCACCAGCGGCAGGTAGATGAAATTATTCTCCAGACCCTCGCGCCACGAAAAAGCGCCGCCGCCGCGCCCGTCGCGCCACGGGGCAAACTTCCACGCGAGCCGCGGCACTGCTTGTTTGAACTCGACGTAAGGCTCGCCCAGTTCGGCGGTCAGGCGCTCCTCCTCGTAGGACATCACGGCTAGATAAGTCGCCGGCAAGAGCAGGCAGACAAGCACCGCCCCGGGCCACGGAACCACCAGCGCCATGCCCGCGAGCGTCAGAATATCGGCCAGATAGATCGGATTTCGCACGTGCCGATAGGGACCGCCGGTAATCAGCCCGTCGGTCTGCACATCGACGGCCATCATCCGCGCACCGCCCAGCGTTCCTCCCGCCCAGATGCGAATGATCGACGCGACTACGTTGATGGCCGCCAGCAGCCAGTAGCCGCCGCGCACGAAAGCGTCGTGTTCGACTTGCAGCCACCGGGCCGCATCCCGCAGCAGCGAATCGCCGCTCCACAGGTAGAAGAGAAAGCCGACCCCGCCGATCAGGCTGGCCAACTCAACGCGGTGGGCAAAACACCACCGGCGTGAAAACAAACGCGGCTTGCTCATGGCGGATAATCCAATCCCAACTCGTGATTGCGGCGAAAGCCCCAGTTCAGTGCGATTTGCGTGCCCAGCGTGATCGGATCGAACCACCGCATACCACGGCGGGCGCGGCGGGCGATTTCCGTTAAGGAATAGTATTTTTCACGGAACCATTCCACGCCGTTCATCAGTTCGAGCGCCGACATGCGCGTGGGCCTGAACACCACGTGGTTGCAGTCGTAGTGCGCCCAGTTCGTGTCGGTAATGCGCCCTTCTTCCTGCATCCGATCGAACAGCACGGTGCCCGGCATCGGCGTCACGAACGCCACCTGCGCCACGTCGAGCCTGATGTTGTCGACGAACTTCATCGTGCGCTCGAACACGTCGGGTTCATCGTGGTCGAAGCCGAACATCAAGCCGCCCTCCACGAAAATGCCGCGCCGATGAAATTCGGCCATCGCGTCGGCGTATTTGTCGACCTCGTTGTGCCACTTGGCCGACTCGGCGAGCGACTCGCTCACCACGCTCTCGATGCCGACGAATATCGCGCCAACCTTTGCCGCCGCCGCCGCATCCATGACTTCCTGGTCAAAGGCCATGTCGACCGTCGCCTGAATCCCTAAATACTTGCCCAGTGGCGCCAGGGCCGCGAGTGCCTCCAGGCAATACTCGCGATAGCCGTAAAGGTTGTCGTCGGCGACCATCAGGTGCTTGCGCGTGCACGTCGCCAACTCGGCCTTGACCTCATCGATCGGCCGCCAGTGGTATTTGCCGTCGAAAAACGCGTTGACCGAACAGAAGCGGCATTTGTGAATGCAGCCGCGCGAAAACTGAACGATGTCCAGCGGCGGGTATTTCGGGTTCGTGAATATTTCGCGCCGCGCCCGCGGAACGCTGATTTCGTTCGGGTTCGTGCAAGAGTCGTACACCGGCTGTAACGTGTTGTTCTGCAAATCCCGACACACCTGTTCCCAGACGAATTCGCCCTGCCCCATGACGATTGCGTCGGCGTGCGTTGCGGCCTCGGCGGGTAGAAAAGTCGGGTGCATACCGCCGAGCACAACCGGAATACCGCGTTCCCGAAATTGCGCGGCGATCGAGTAGGCCCGCGGCGCCAGCGCCGTCAACACGCTGATGCCCACCGCGTCGGTTTCGTGCGTGCGGGGGTCCCACAGGTCGACAATCTCGTCGATCGCTTCCACTTCGATATCCGGCGGCGTCGCTCCGGCGATCGTCGCGATACCCAGCTTGTAATAGTGGAAATACGAAGTGCCTTTCGGCTTGCGGCCCACCCGGCGCGACACCTCGGAAGCCGGGGCGACAAGCGTGATTTTCATTCCGTGGCTCCGGCCTGTTTGGACGGCACGGCATGCACCGCCGCGCAGATCGCCGCCAGCGTCTCGCCGACGCGCGGATTCTCTTCGATGGCGGTTCCGGTAATGATGATGTCCGCACCCGCGCCCACCGCCGCCGCGGCTTTGGCGCCGTCCACCACACCACCGCCCACGACCAGCGGCGCATCGACCACGCGGCTGACCGCCGCGATCATTTCAGCCGGTACGGGCTGAGCGCTGCCGGATCCGGCGTTGAGATAAACCAAAGTGAAACCGAAGGCGGCCGCCGCCGCTGCATAGCCGACCGCGCTTTGCCAGTCGTCGCAGGCAATCAAGTCCGCCAGCCCGATGCGCGCCGCGGTGCCGCCCGGTTCGACGGCGATCATGCCGCAACCGACCGGCTGCAATCCCAACGCCGGCAGGTAGGGAGCGGCCTTGGCTTGCTCACGAATTAAAAAGCGCACGTCGCGTGAATTCAGCAGGGAATGGAACAACACGCCGTCGGCCGCGGCAGCCACGCCGGTGTCCGCGTTCGAAGGGAAAAGCACAATCGGCGGTCTTGAAGGGCCGGGATACCGCCTGTCGACCACGTTTCGTATCTCAGCACAAACTTCTTCGACCATGGCGTGCGTGACGCCCGTGGAGCCACCGACCAAAAAGCCGTCGGTATCAGCCTCCAGGGCCAAGGATGCAATACTCCGTACCTGCTCCACCGAATGTTTCGCCGGGTCGAAGGAAGTCAAATGCAGCCTGCGCCTGGTAAGCGCACCGCGAAAAAACTGTTTTAAGTCGCCTGCAAACATCCGCTTTGCCCTTGTTACGGTACTATCGATAAATATCTCTCGGCGAAATTTACCGTATTTGCTGCAAATTTGCACGAAAATCCCAACTGGACTATTTTGTCCACAGCAACCTATCCACGCAAGCAGGGGAGACAACGATGCCGGTGTCACAAGCCGCGCCATGGAAATCAACGCCGAAAAAGCGCCCCTGGCTCTTGCCGGTCCTGATGCTGAGCGGCGCGACGCTCGGTTTTCTCGTCGGCGGGTTCGGCGGCCCCTACTGGACCCAACCCGGAGTCGCCGTGGCCGCCGCCTTTGTAGATTTACTCGGTGACCTGTTTATTCGCCTGCTGAAAATGGTCATGGTGCCGATTGTGGTCACGAGCATGATTCTGGGCATCGCCGCTTTCGGCGACGTGCGGAAGATCGGGCGCACCTTCGGCGCGACCCTCGCCTATTACATCTCGACGACCCTGATTTCCGTGTCGTTGGGTATCGTCCTGGTGCTGATCATACGGCCGGGAATCGGTGCCGACACCGCCGCCGACGCCGTGCGCACGCTGCCGCATTCGATGCCTTGGTACGAGGCGCTCTTTGACGTCTTTCGCGACATGGTGCCCGCCAACCTCTTTGCCGCAGCCGCCGAGGGTCGGGTTCTCGGCTTGATCGTCGCCTCGCTGATTTTTGGTGGGCTGCTCACCACGCTGGGTTCGCGCGGCGCGAAAATCATCGAACTGGTCGAGATCATTAACGAAGCCATTTTCAAGTTCGTGCGCATCGTCATCTGGCTCGCGCCGATCGGCATTTTCGGTTTGGTCGCCGCGAAAATCGGTGAGGCGGGCGGCGGCGCGGTTGTCGGTCACGAATTGGCAAAATTACTGCGCTACGCACTGACGGTCATCTCCGGCCTAATGATTCACGCGGTGATTATCCTGCCGCTGCTGCTCGTGTTCTTCGCGCGGCGCAATCCTCTTCGTCAGGCGGGACAATTCTCCGAAGCCTTGCTCACCGCCTTCACGACCGCCTCCAGTGCCGCATCACTGCCGATCACGCTGCGCGACGCCCGACAAAACGCCGGCCTATCCGAGCGAACCTCCGGCTTCGTGCTGCCGCTCGGCGCCACGATCAACATGGACGGCACGGCGCTATATGAAGCCGTCGCCGTAATTTTCATCTGCCAAGCCTACGGCATCGATCTCAGCATCCCCCAGATTATCGTGATCTGGCTCACCGCAACCCTCGCCGCCATCGGCGCAGCGGCAATCCCCGAAGCCGGGCTCGTCACCATGGTCATGGTGCTCAGCGCCGTCGGCGCCCCCGAGGAAGGGATATACATCATCCTGTCGATTGATTGGTTCCTCGACCGCTGCCGTACGACGGTCAATGTTTGGGGCGATACGGTGGGTACGGCGATTATCGACCGCCACTTTGCTCCGCCTCCGGAGGCGTGAAGTTGCATTCGGCCCCTTTTCTGGTACATTTCGCGCAAACACGGAAGTGACGGACCATGACAATTGCCGCGATCATTCCAGCCCGCTACGCCAGTTCGCGCCTGCCCGGCAAGCCCTTGGCCGACTTGCACGGCAAGCCGATGATCGTGCGCGTAGTCGAACGCGTGGCGAAGCATCCTCGCCTGGGCCACGTCGTGGTCGCCACCGACGACGAGCGCGTCCGTCAAGCGGTAACCGACGCCGGTTTTAACGCCGTGATAACCCGCGACGATCACCGCAGCGGCACCGATCGCATCGCCGAGGTTGCCGCCACTCTCGATTTCGAGCTCATCGTCAACGTGCAAGGCGACGAGCCGATGTTTGACCCGCGCATTCTCGACGACGCTCTGGCCCCCTTTGACGCCACGCCGGGCCTGCGCTTCGGCACCGTGCGCGCGCACCTCGAAAGCGAAGCCGAAGTCTTCGACCCCAACTGCGTCAAGGTCGTGGTCGATGAAAACGACTTCGCGCTTTATTTTTCCCGTGCGCCGATTCCTTTCCCGCGCGATTCACTTGCCTACCGCGACGGCCGTTTCGACCGCGTGGCCGATACGCCGCCGCCGCACATGGACAAACACCTAGGCTTATACATTTACCGGCGCGATTTCTTGCTCGAGTACGCCACATGGCCGCCGTCGCGCCTGGAGATGATCGAACGCCTCGAACAACTCCGCGCCCTCGAAAGAGGCGTGCGCATCGCCTGCCCGCTCACCGCACACGCGACCGTCAGCGTCGACACGCCGGCTGATCTGGAGACCGTACGACGCGCCTGGACCAAGGAGACAAACACATGACCATCATCGATCGCGCCCGCCGGGTATTGCAGATCGAAACCGACGCCCTGCGCGCCACGGCCGATCGCATTGACGAGAATTTCGTCCGCGCCATCGGCATCCTGCTCGCTTGCGACGGCAAGGTCGTCGTGATCGGCATGGGAAAATCAGGCCTGGTCGGCGCGAAAATCGCCGCCACCTTCGCCAGCACCGGTACGCCCTCCTTCTTCCTGCACGCCGCCGAGGCGGCGCACGGCGACCTGGGCATGGTGCACAAAAGCGACGTCGCCCTCGTGCTGTCCAACAGCGGCGAAACCGACGAAGTGATCGTCACGTTGCCGGTACTACGGCGCTTGGGCGTGCCGATCGTAGCGATGACGGGCGTCTTGGAGTCCCGCCTCGCGCAAACCGCCGACGCTGTGCTCGATACCGGCGTTCAAAAAGAAGCCTGTAAGCTGGGCCTGGCGCCGACCGCCAGCACCACCGCGCAGGTCGCGATGGGCGACGCCTTGGCTGTCGTGATGCTGGAAGAACGCGGTTTCACCGAAGAGGATTTCGCCCGCTTCCATCCGGCCGGGGCCTTGGGCAAACGCCTCCTGACCCGCGTCGCCGATCTCATGCACAGCGGCGAGGCGCTGCCCCGCGTTCGGCGCGACACCGCCATGACCGAAGTGCTCATTGAGATGAGCGGCAAGCGTCTCGGCGCGACCGTCGTCGACGACGAGGACGGCAAGCTCGTCGGTATCGTGACCGACGGCGATCTGCGGCGCGCCCTGCAAAAGCACGGCGCGTTACACACGTTGACGGCCGGCGACGTCGTCACGCCGCACCCTAAGGCAATTCGGGCCGGAGCTTTGGCCACGCGAGCGGCGCATGTGATGGAGCAGAATTCGATCAGCGTGCTGCTCGTTTATGAAAGCGGCGAGCCGGAGCGAATCATCGGCATCGTTCACCTGCACGATTTATTGAAAGCGGGAATTATTTAGTCTACCAGGTGCGTTGGCGCGCTTCGTAGAAGGCCAAACCGCGCGTCGGTTTGCCCGCGAAAGTCCCGTCGACGTGGCACACGCCCTCCCACAGCGACTTGGTCACTTCCTGGTTAATCAGGTCGGGCACCATTTCCAGATCGGCACCGACTTCCGGAATGCGAACATTCCAACCCAGGCGCCAACTCCGTCCGGTTTTCGGGCTGACCCAGGTTTTCATCGGCTCGATTTCGTATTTCAAGCCGTGCTTAACCGTTCCGTCGGGGTAGACGATGTCGCAAATCGGCGCCACCACCTGGCTTAACTTGAGGAACTCGAAGATCATGATTTCGGTGTTGTCGGCCAGTTGAATCGAGTACCAGTACCACTTGTCGAACTCGCGGTCCTCCCACTCGCCCCACTGGTGATCCATCCACCCCTTGCCGGTCAACGACACTTCCGTGCCGCGAATGCGTCCGCGTCCGCTGACATCCATGTTCGTGAGCGAGAAGTAGTAGCTGCGGCCCGCCTTGCCCATCGCAATGTTCCCCGTACCGCCAACCGGCAACGGATACTTGTTCGCGTGCAATCGCAGCGTGACTTGAGCGACCTTGTGCTTGAAGCGAAACTCATATTCGAAACGGTCGGCGTAAGGTTGCAGGAGCATGCTCATCGGTGCGGTCACCGCTCGTAAACGCGGATTCAATTCCACCAAGCCCGTCGTCTGAAAAGGAAAATGCAGTTCGTGATGCACCAGCGTGAACGACCCGAGCAACTGCCCGGTTTTGAGCATGGCGATCATCAACCCATAACGGCGATTACGCTCGTCCAGCAGGTGCGCGTTGAAATACCACCACTCTTGCGGAAACTCGAAATTCGTCTCGGAAAAATCAAACGCGTGCCGGCTTAACGGCTCGGCTCCCGAGGGAACCGGCGCGCCGACGAATCCTGCGCCCGGTGACGCGAAATAAGATCGCGCCTCCACCGACCCTTCTACCCGGTCGGAGAAATATTTCCACGCAAATAGTGCGATCACAGCCGCCAGCGGCACCAAGATAAACGGTAGAAAGTACTTCAGTTTACCCATGCGCTATCGTTCGATCCCATCGCGGGCGTCCACGCCCGATTGCCAGTAGTGTTTGATTTCGACCATCTCGGTGACCAGGTCGGCTGCGTCGATGATTTCCGGCGGGCAATAGCGGCCGGTGAAAACCAACTCCACCCCGTCGGGTTTGAGGCGAATCAACTCGCGCATATCCTCCACCGTGAGCAGATGGAAATAATGGGCCGTGTTGATTTCGTCGGCCACAATGATGTCGTATTCGCCGCCGATCAGAGCGGCTTTGAGTTTTTCGAAACCGGCACTGGCCAACTCGATGTCATCCGGGTCCGGCGGATTCTTCACGTGGATGAAAGTGTTTTTGCCGTATCGCTCAATGATAATATGGCCGTCGGTTTTAGCCGCCGCGGTCAATTCGGCGTAATCCTGCCCCTTCATGAATTGACCGATATACGTCTTGAGCCCGCGGCCCCACGCACGAAAAGCCAACCCCAGCGCGGCGGTCGTTTTACCTTTGTTGTTGCCGGTGTAGACCTGAACATACCCCTTGGCCAGCATCTTGTTCGGCATCGTTCCGGGCCTCTTTTTCCTGTTCGTCGTTAGGCAAGTATTTTAGGACACTATCGGCCAAGTTGACACCCGCGCGAATCACTTTATTTTGGAGTCTTCCATCACGACGGAGGTCGCATGAACCCCATACTGCTTGCCGTACTTGCCAGTTTTTTCTGGGGTGTGGGCACGGTTATGCAAAAACACGGCATGGCCACCAGCTTCCCGCAAATTTCGCTCGCCGGCTTTATCCGCCAAGTGGGCAGTATCCTGCTCACGCTCGTTCGAAACTGGCTTTGGGTTCTGGGGCTGCTGTTCATGATCGGCGGGATGGTCAGCTACGCCACGGCCTTGGGCGCCGCCGACCTCTCCATTGTACAACCCATCATATGCCTGACCGGCGTAGTCGCGGCGGTCATCGGCGTCACCTTCTTGAAAGAGAAAGTGCGACCGGTCGAATGGCTGGGCATCGCCCTGATCCTCGGCGGCGTAGTGATCGTCAGCGTTGGCGCGACGGGTGAAACGGCGCGGATACCGGGCAACGGCCCCTTGCTGGCGTTCACCGCTGTCAGCGTCGTGTTGATCGCCGCATCGTTTATGCTCAAGCGGCTGAACGTCTCGGTGGAAATGACGCTGTCGCTGGCCGCCGGCTTAAATTTCGGCCTGGCGAATCTGATGGGCAAGCTGCTCACGCAACGGGTGATCCTCGACGTGGATGGCCCGTTTTCGTTTGCCCGGCCGGAAGTGTGGTGGAGCCTGATTACCGATTACCCGGTATTCGTGATCATCGCCACGAACATCGTCGGCGGCGCAGCGTTACAAACCGCGTTTGCCAACGGCCGGGCCAGTGTCGTCTCTCCGGTGGTCACGATCATCAGCACGATTTTGCCGATCCTCGCCGCGTTGACGATCTTTGGCGAAAACGTTCGCGTCGCGCACGCGGTGGGCATCGGCGTCGTGATCTTCGGTACCACCCTTCTCGCCTTGCGTGGTGAAGAACCGGCCCCCGCGACGGCCTAGTCTTCCACGTCGTCGAAATACTGGATCGTCAGGTCGCCGTCGCCGCCGTCGATGACGATCGCTACGCCGCCGGTGCCCAATTTCATCACGATCCACTCGCCGTCACCACGCGCGGGATCGACTCGTTCCTGATCGAACTGATTGAAAATCACGCCGCGACTACGGTACGACAGCGTCGCGTTGACGTTGCTTTGCGCCATCATCAAGATATTTGCGGACTTGCTCTCGATCTTCATCGGCCCGGGATGAGGGCTGTTGAGGTTGACCAGCAACTTGCCCTCACGCGCCGACAGAGAGATGTGCTCGTCGAACGAACCGAGCGACGCCCGTAGCGTACCGCTTCCCACCGAAGCGACGGTCGGGCCCGTTACATCCTCGAGAACGACGGCGCTGGGGCCGGTTTGATTCACCTGCACCGGTCCGCTGACGCCGCGCACCGTGACGTTCGCTTCGACACTCTCGGCCTGAACGGCCATGGAAGCAGGCACGAAGAATTGCATATCGACCTTTGCCGAGCCTCGCCAATTCCGCGGGGCATCGGCGGCGACATACCACGTGTCACCATCGCGCCGCGACGTGGCGGTCACCTGCGACAATAGCAAATCGCCGAGCCAGGGAAGCCGCGGGTCCACGATCTTCGTCAAGCTCGTCTCGCCCGTGTCTCGCTCTTCCCCCTCGATTTGAATCAGGCCCCGTTCGTTGGTAACCACGAGGGTCTTCGCGTCCGCTTCGCGGAACTGCAATTCCTGTTCGCCGGTTTGAAAATGCGCGAAAAGATAGAAGTAGGCCAGCGAAAACAGGCAGTACAACCCAAACAAGATCGCAATTAGAATCGCGGCTTTCTTGGCCATTGATTTCTAAAGCACCTGCGCCGCCAATTCGGCCAGTGGGCTGCGTTCGCCCTTGCTCAACGTGATGTGTCCCGCCAACGGTTGCCCTTTCAGCCGTTCGACGACGTAGGTCAGGCCGTTGGAACTGGAATCCAGGTACGGATTATCGATTTGATAGGGATCGCCGGTCAGCACGATCTTGGTGCCTTCGCCCGCCCGCGTGATCGTGGTTTTGATTTCGTGGGGAGTCAGGTTTTGCGCCTCGTCGATCAGCAGATAAACGTTCGGAATCGAGCGGCCGCGAATGTACGTGAGCGCCTCGAGTTCCAGTAGGCCCTCGTCGATGTATTGGTTGAGCCGCGTAAACTGCGCGGCTTTGTCGGTCGCGCTCGAAAGCAGGAACTCCAGATTGTCGAAAATGGGCTGCATCCACGGACGCAGCTTTTCTTCCAGATCGCCCGGCAGGTAACCCAACTCACGGCCCATCGGTTGGATCGGCCGACTTACGTGCAGCCGCTGGTAGACCGCCTCGTGCACGACTTTATGCAGACCCGCGGCCAGCGCTAAAAGCGTCTTGCCGGTGCCCGCCATGCCCACGAGGGTAACGAGGCGAATGCGGTCGTCGAGCAGCAAATCGAATGCGAACCGCTGCTCGCGGTTGCGATGGCTGATGTTGACGATCGCGTGCTTCATTTTCTTGAGCAGCACGACCCGTTTGCCGTCGATATCGATCCGGGCCAACGCGCTGCTTTTCGGGTCGGCCTCGTCGATCAAGTGCAGAAACTGGTTGGCGTAGAGGCGCAGGTCCGCCTCGGTCGGCTCACCGTTCCCGATCGGCTCGGGCCGGTAGAATTCCCGCACCGCGTCAAGACTGAACTCCTCGTCGGCGTACGCCGCTTTGATCAACTCACCGGGTACCATCACGTCGGTGTATCCCGTGTAGAGTTCCTCGATATTCACCTTCGAATTTTCGAAATCCTCGACTTCCAACCCGAGTGCATGGGCTTTGATGCGCAGATTCGTGTCCTTCGTGACCATAATCACAGGCTCGTTCCTGTGCTCCTGCTCCATGGTCTTTTTGACATGAAGGGCCGCCAAAAGAATTTGCCGATCCGCATTGCGTTCGAACAGCACGTCCGAAATCCGGTCGTCCTGGTGGGCGCTCACATCCACCCGCACCGAACCGCCGCTCTCCAGCGGTACGCCGTCGACCAAGCTGCCCTGCAAACGCAACTCGTCCAAGAACCGGCTGGTCAATCGAGCGTTGCGGCCGATTTCCGTCAGTTCCTTCTTGAAGCGGTCGATCTCCTCGATCACGGTGATCGGAATGACGATGTGATGCTCGTCAAAGAGGAACATCGCGCGTGGATTGTGGAGCAAGACATTAGTATCCAAGACGAAGTGTTTAACCATCGACGAACCCTTCAAGAAGCTACAAGGCTGGATCAAGTATACGTTGGAAATGTTCCAACGTCCACTTTTTCGCCAGCGGCACGAGCGCGAACGCGCTGTAATGACCGACCGGTAGCGTCCGCCATTCCGGATGCCCGAAAGCATCCCACGTCGACCGCGCGGCGGATATCTTGATGATGTTGTCCTGGTAACCGTTGATCATCAGCAGGCGCGCCGGATCAATGCGATCAGCATACGTGATCGGGTCGATCTTCCGCATCCGCGGCTCGGCGAAGTCGATCAATTCCTGGCGCGTTCGCAGGTTGTATCGCTTCATCATCGCGTCGCGGAACTTCGCCACACGCCCGTAATGAGAAGTGCGCATCACCTCAATCAAGTCGCCCGCCGATACCAGCATGACCGTTGCCTTGACGCGCCCGTCGGCCGCCGTGGCCAGCGCTCCGAGAATCCCTCCCAGACTCATGCCCATCACCGCAATGCGGTCGCTATCCACCGGTTCCCGAGACGTCAAGAAATCGATGCCGCGGCGCACGTCGATCACCGATTGGCGCACCAATTTCGAATTGTATTCAAAATCCTTCTGCGCATTGAAAAAGCGCTCCCGCCGGTAAAACGCCAACGTGTTGTACCCCTGCTCGGCGTACGAGCGGGCGAACGTCTCGGCAATCTCAATCGGCCCCCCGGTCGGCGGCAGACAGATCAAGCCCGGCGTCTTATGCGTCGTGTTTTTCTGCTCGAAATAGAACGCACGCGCCTTTTTATTCTTTAGACCATCCAGATCCGTTTTACGGATTTTGATGAAATACTGGCGATAGGTCGCCGTCTCGCGCTTAAACTCCAAGCTGATATCAACCGGAGAGCGATCGTAATCGAAAATGGGGATTTCGCTCTTGCCCACCGCCGGCGGCGCCAGGCCGCGATCCAGCGCTCCCTTGAACTGCGTGTGGCCGCAACCGGCAATTAAAACAGCCACAAACACGATCGCCACACAGAACATTGTCCACCGCTGGATCATAAAGCGTCTCCTTGTGGAAAATGGGTGTCAGGGAAAGTTAACACGCTCACCGCCGTCTCGCAACGGTGCGCTATTCACTGGAATTCAAAGAAAAAACCTGCTAGTTATGCTATCTTGCTTTGCCAATGGAGGAAGTGTATGCGAAGCTTTCGAATCTCAATCGCCCTGCTCATCGTGCTGTGCGTGGCGTCGTTCGCCTGGGCCGACGAGGAGATCAGCGGCACCTTCAAGATTACGGAAAACGGCAAGCTTGTCGGCGCGGAGAAATTCACGATCACCTTCGAGAGCGACGGCCGCGTCACGTCCAGTTCGCACGGGACCGTGCGGCAGGATAAAACCGAAGCCAAGGACTACACGCGGCTCGTTCTGCGAACTCTCGACGGGCCCATTCATACTTACCAGCGCGAGGTTTTCGTCAGTCAATTGCCGCAAGGCCTGTTCGCCACCTACAACGGCGACGAACTGCTGATCGAAACCCGTGAAGGACCACGGAAAAAGGAAACGCGACTGAACATCACGCCTTCCACGATGCTGGTTGATGTCGGCGTGTGGCATCACTTGCACTTTTTGATTCATCGTTATTCGCACCGCACCGGCGGCCAGCAGCGATTCGCGACGGTGGTCGCCTCGGAACTGCGCATCGCCGACCCGGTGTACGTCAAGCAGATCGGTCGCGAAGCCGTCTCCCTCGAAAACGGCTACTTCATGGCCAACAAATACTTTGTGAATCGCGGTGACGTGGGCATTATCGTCTGGGCCGACACCAAGGGTCGCATTTTGCGCATCGAATCGCCCATGCAGGGCTACGCCGCCGAACTGGCCAAGTACGACGGTGAACGCGCACCTGAGGTGCAACCCGTAAGAACGCTCGGCGAGAACGTTCTTAACGAAGCGGTAAACCTCGATAGTCAAACCGAACAGCTCGGCGGCCTGCTGACCAAACCACGCGGTATTGAAGCGCGTTTACCGGCGCTGATCTTTCTCTCCGATGCCGGCCCGCACGACCGCGACGGCAATTCATTGTCGGGCAATGTAAACGTTCGGACCGGCGAATGGCTCGACCGCATTAGTGAATCCGGCTTCGCCGTGCTGCGCTTAGATGACCGCGGCGTCGGCGAAAGCGCCGGCGATTTCGCCCGCAACAGTCTCTCGGTCCAAGCGCTCGACGCCACTGCACAAATCGAATTTCTGAAAAAACGGGACGATATCGATCCCGACCGTATCGGCATCATTGGACACGGCGAAGGAGCCAACGTGGCGATCATGGTCGCCGCCAAGCGACCGGACGTAAAAGCCGTGGTGCTCCTTTCCCCCTCCGACGTCCCCTTGTCGGACTTGGCCGTGGAACAGATCAAACACCGCATCAAAATCGAAAACCGTCCCCAGGCCGGGTCGTGGGAGCGCCACCCTGTCATCTCATTGATGCGCATTGCCCGCGAGCAACCCGATCGCGAGTTCTTTGTCTACGGCGGTCATTCGGTGTACCTGGACGTCTACCGCGAATGGTTCGGTATGACCCCGATCGAAGACCTCAAAAAATCCAGCGCGCGGATTCTGCACATCCATCCCGACAAGGACTTGCAGGTTTTCCCGCAGCACGCCGATGCGTTCGTCGCGGCCTTCAAAGGCACCGATCGCTACACTTTCAAGGGTTTCAAAGGGCTTAATCACTTCTTCCTTCCCTCAGAGGGAACTATCGGAGAGTACGCCGACCCATCACTGGAAGTTGAGCAGTCGTTTGTCGACTACGTGATTGGCTGGATGAAAGCGACTTTGTAGAGGCTCCGGCGGGCAGGCTGGAATCCCCCCGCCCGACGGCCTACAATAATGCATAACAACCGACATCCGACGCAGCGATAAGGAGGGCTCATGTCACCCGACCGGGTAGACGGGGTGGATTCGTTTCCCTTTGACATGGACGCCCAGTGGTTCTTCACGTCTGTTCTGGGCGCGCTGCGGGAAGTGTTTCTTCTACTGGACGAACATGGGCGAATCCGTTTCGCAGGCGGTGCCGTGTTATCCATGCTCGGCGTGCGCGGCGCGGATCTGCAGGGCCGGTTAGCGACCGATTTCGTCCAATCCCCTCACGATCTCGATGACATGGAACTCGCCGATCAAACCACCGATAGCCTCACCTTGCGGGTTTCCGTTCGCCGTCCGGACGGTTCCGAAACCACGGCGACGCTTACCAGCTCGACGCTGCGGCCCGTCAAGAACCACCCGATCCGCACCATCATGTTGCTGCACGACATCACCGATGAAATGCAGACGCAGGTGGCCCTCGAAGCCCGTAATCGGCAGTTAGCCACCCTAGGCCGCGTCAGCGCCTTGGTTGCGGTTGGCGGCGATCTGGAAGCACTGCTGGAAAAACTCGTTCTGATTTCCATGCAGAACCTCAGACTGCGCGCCGCCGCCGTTTTTCTGCTTCATCGCGACGAGCATCTTGCGAAGCTGGCGGTCCACCGCGGTGTACCCCGCGAAATCATTGTCCGCCTGGCCGAATACTCCTACGACACAGCCTGGCTGCAACGCGCTGCCTCCGAGCCCGGCCCGCTGCGCATGGACAACCTGCAGTTTTTGCCGCCGGACATTCACGCCGACCTGCAACGTCATCGCCTGCAGGGTGCGGAGGCCGTGCTGCTGGTCAACAAGGGCCAAGCGGTCGGCATTTTCTTCTACATGCCGCTTAGCCCGTTGAAATTCGAAGACCTCGCCCTGCTTGAAGCCATCGCCGGACAAATGGCTCTGGCCATCGAAAAAAACCGCTTGATGCAGGACCTGCGCGAGAGCGAGCGCAAATATTCCATGTTGGTCGAAAGCGCGAATGACGGCATCATGATCAGTCAGGACGGCGTTTTCCAGTTCGTCAACAAAAAGCTGGCCGACATGCTGGATTACAAAGTTTCGGACCTGCTCGGCCTACCTATTCAGGCGATCATGTATCCGGAAGACATTGAATTGTTCATGGGTGCCTACAACCGGCGCATCACCGGCGAACTGACCAAAGAAATCTACCAAGGCAGGCTGATGGCCAAAGACGGCCACCCGGTCCGTACCGAACTCAACGCCGTCACCTTCGCGTATCGAGGTCGGCCGGCCAGCCTGTCCTTTGTCCGCGACCTCAGGCTGCGCATTCAGTTGCAGCAAGCGTTGGTCGCGGAAAAAGACGCCGCGGAATTCTTCAACGACGTCCTCACCCACGACGTGAACAACCTAATCCATACCATCATCGGAAATCTCGACTTGCAGGGCGACCCCATGGTCGGCTCGCTCGACGAAGCGCACGACGCCTATCGTCAAAAGGCCTTGGCCAACGCGAAACGCGGCTCGGCGTTAATCGATCGCGTTCGCGAATTGATGATGATCCGCCGGCTCGACCCCGACACTTTCGTGCCCCTGCCGCTGCGCCAGTTACTCGACGAGGCTGCCGATACCGTGCGGGAACAATTCGCCGACGAAAAATACGTTTTCAGCGTCGATGTCGAGCCACACCAGCACGTTTTGGGGCACCCCTTGGCCGCGCAGATATTCGTCAATCTGTTCTCCAACGCCCTGCGCCATAACTCGAGCGAATTCAAGGAAGTGCGCGTCTCTGTCGCCGAATCCGAGGACCGCCGCCATTGGACCGTCATCCTCGAAGACAACGGCGACGGCATTCCGCAGGAATTGCAGGACCGCATCTTCGCCCGCTACACCCGCTTCTCGAAACAGAAACACGGCCTCGGGCTGGGCATGAGCATCGTCAAAGCGGCGATCGGCGCCCTAGAGGGCGAAATTCGCGTGGAAAGCCGCGTCCCCGACGACGCCGCCGCCGGCACGCGCTTCTATGTTTCCCTGCCCAAAGGCTAGCATTAGCGCCCGTTTCGGTTGACACGCACGCCCCCCTAGATTATCGTCGCGTTCTGGCGATACCTGCCCCCGTGAAGGGTTTTTCGGCACCAAATGCCCGCAGCAACTGCGATTGAGGAGCGAACCATGCGTGTTTTGGTTAGCGATAAGTTTTCCGAAAAAGGCTTGGCGATTCTCGAATCGACCCCCGATATCCAGGTCGATTATCGTACCGGCTTGAAGGGTGCCGAACTCGCCGAGGCGATCGCCGAAGCCGACGCCCTGATCGTTCGAAGCAGCACGAAAGCGACCGCCGAGCTGATCGCCGGCGCGCCCAAACTCAAGGCCATCGGCCGCGCTGGCATCGGCGTGGACAACATCGACCTCGCGGCCGCCAGTCGGCGCGGAATCGTCGTCATGAACACCCCCGGCGGCAACAACGTGGCGACCGGCGAGCACGCCATTTCTATGATGATGGCCCTGTCGCGCCGCATTCCACAGGCCCACGGCGCTTTGAAAAACGGTCGCTGGGAAAAATCGCAGAACATCGGTGTCGAGGTCTTCGGCAAAACACTCGGAGTGCTCGGTTTCGGCAACGTCGGCCGCATCGTCGTCAGCCGCGCCCTGGGCCTCCAGATGCGCGTGCTGGTCCACGACCCCTTCGTCGTACCCGACAAGATCGTCGAGGCCGGCGCGATTCCCGCCACCTTCGAGGAACTGCTCGCTAAATGCGATTACGTTTCCGTACACGTTCCCAAAGGCGAAAAAACCCTCAACCTGATCAACCACGACACCATCGCCAAGATGAAGGATGGCGTCCGTATCATCAATTGCGCCCGCGGCGGCATCGTCAACGAGCAAGACCTCTACGACGCCCTGCAAAGCGGCAAGGTGGCCGGCGCCGCCGTCGATGTCTTTGTCACCGAGCCGTGCACCGATTCGCCCCTGTTTGAACTGGACAACGTCGTGGTAACGCCCCATTTGGGAGCCTCGACCAGCGAAGCCCAGGACAACGTCGCCATCGCGATCTCCGAACAGATTATCGACTACCTGCGCGGCGGCGTGATCAAAAACCCCGTCAACGCCCCGCAGGTCGCGCCGGAATTGCTCGAGCGCATGCGCCCCGTGCTTTCCCTGGCGCACACGGTGGGAAGCTTCGTCGGGCAGTTGCTGGACCGCGCCCCCCGCGATCTCAAGATATTCATCGGCGGCGATTTCGCATTGTTCCCGGACGCGCCGCTGCAGATCGCGGTTCTGCTTGGCGTGCTGCCCCACTTCGGCATCGAAGACATCAATCCGGTCAGCGCGCCCTACCTCGCCAAGGAGCGCGGCGTATCCGTAGCCACATCCAAGCGGGAGAGTCTGCAGGATTTCGTCAACGTCATCGGCGTAAAGGCGGTGTTCGAAGACGGCACCGAAATCGGCGTACAGGGTTCGATTCCGGCCCCGGGTGAAGAGCGAATCGTGCGCGTATTCGGATACGCGATCAACGTGGATACCAACGGTTACCTGATCGTCATTACCAACCACGACGTGCCCGGCGTCGTGGGCGAAGTCGGCACCCTGTTGGGCCAGCGCGGCATCAACATCGGCCAACTGCGCCTGGCCCGTCACAAGGATCTTTCCGAGGCTCTGATGGTCGTAACCGTCGACGGCGACATCACGCCGGAAGTGGTGGCCGAATTCGGCAACCTGCCGAACGTTACCTCGGCCCGCGTCGTACACCTAGTTAGCGAATAGGACTGTCCGCACACGGAGGTTAGCATGCCCTCAACCGTGATCTTGGGCGCCCAATGGGGCGACGAAGGCAAAGGAATGGTGATCGACATCTACGCCCAGCGCGCCGACATGATCGTGCGCTATCAGGGCGGGAACAATGCCGGTCACACGGTCGTGGTCGACGGCGAGAAGACGATCCTTCACCACATCCCCTCGGGAGTTTTGCACCCCGGCGTCAAGTGCGTCATCGGCAATGGTGTCGTCCTCGACCCCGCCGTGCTCATCGACGAAATCACGCGCCTCAAAACCAAAGGCGTTTTCCAGGATGACTCGCAGCTTGTCATCAGCGACCGCGCGCACGTCACCTGCCCGCACCACATCGCGCTGGATAAGGCCGCCGAAGCGAAAAAAGGCGAAGGCAAAATCGGCACGACGGGCCGGGGCATCGGTCCGGTGTATCGCGCCAAGGCCGCGCGTACCGGCCTTCGCTTTGGCGATTTCGTGCAGCCCGGTTTTCTGCGCGCTTATTTCGAGAAGGTGCTGCCCGAAGCCAATTTTATGCTCGAGAAATTCTATGACGCCCCGACGCTGGACTTGGACGAGGTGCTTTCCGCGTACGAAGCGTTGGCCGAGACCTTGCGACCTTACGTGGGCTGTACCTATCGGCTGGTCAATCAGGCGATCGCCGCCGACAAAAAAGTACTCTTCGAAGGCGCCCAAGGCACGATGCTGGACATCGATCACGGCACTTACCCCTACGTGACCAGTTCCAACACGATCAGCGGTGCGGTGTGCACCGGCGCCGGTGTCGGGCCGCGAAAAATCGACCGCATCATGGCTGTGATCAAGGCCTACTGCACGCGCGTGGGAGCCGGTCCCTTCCCGACCCAACTCGACGACGATATCGGCCAGGCTTTGCGCGACCATGGCAACGAATACGGTTCGACCACCGGCCGGCCCCGCCGTTGCGGTTGGCTGGATCTGATGGCCGTGCAGTACGCTTCGGAAATCAACGGCATCACCGATCTGATCCTGACCAAGCTCGACGTCCTCGACGGCTTACAGAACATCAAGGTCGCCGTGGGCTATGAACTCGACGGCAAGCCGATTGACCACATCCCCGCCTCGACGTGGGCGTACGAACGGATCGAGCCGGTGTATGAGGAGCTTCCGGGATGGCAGGGATCGGTCTGCGGCGCCCGCACGTGGGACGAACTGCCGCCCGAAGCGCGTGCCCTTCTGAAATTTGTGGAACGTTATTTGAAATTGCCGATCCGCCTCATCTCCGTCGGCCCGGGCCGGGACGAGACGATCGTTCTGGATCAGCCTTTCGCTTAGCGAGTCAGCGTCGCAAAAAACGTAAAATCACCACGTTGGACGAAAAAGCGCACCAAAGCGCCCTCCGGCAGGGCCGAGATGCTCGCCACAACTTTCGCGACCGATTTGACCTTCACACCGTTAATTTTCACGATGATATCTTCTTGCGCCAACCCCTTCTGCGCCGCGGATCCAAGCGGATTGACCCGCTGAATAAGCACACCGCGTCCCGGCGGCACACCCAGCTTGCGGGCGACCGGCGGCGTGATGTCGGCCAACAACATACCCAGCACTTCGTGCTTTTTGTGCGTGGGTTTCTGCGGTTCGGCGGGGCTCAGGCTCGTGATCGCCCGGTCCAGATCGCCCAGCGTGACCTTCAGCGATTTCTCGCGTCCGTTGCGCACGACTACGACCGAAACGCGTTTGCCGATCGGCATATTCGAAACCATGATCGGCAGGTCCCGTGAATCTTCGACGGAGCGCCCGTCGAATTCCACGATGATGTCGCCGCTTTCGATGCCCGCTTTTTTCGCGGGGCTATCGGCCACGACCTGTCGCACCAACGCGCCGCGCGGTCGGTCCAAACCAAAGCTCGCCGCCAGTTCAGGCGTCACCTGCTGGTGTTGCACTCCCAACCAGGCGCGCGCGACCGACCCCGCTTCTTGGAGTTGCCCGATGATGTGCCGCGCCAAGTTGCTGGGAATGGCGAACCCGAGGCCCTGGCCCGCCGCGATCAACGTATTGATACCGACAACTTCACCGCTCGTGTTGAGCAGCGGCCCTCCGGAATTTCCCGGATTGATCGACGCGTCGGTCTGAATGAAATCGTCGTATTGCGTCGCGCCGATCCAACGTCCCTTGGCCGAAACGATCCCCGCCGTCACCGTGTGCGAAAAGCCCAACGGATTGCCGATCGCCACGACCCATTCTCCAACTTCCAACTGCTCGCTGTCGCCGAAACGCAGGTACGGCAAGCCCGACTCTTCGATTTTCAGCAGGGCCAAATCAGTCTTCGGATCGGTACCGATGATCTTCGCCGGGAAAGCGCGCTTGTCCGAAAGCCGCACAACGATCTGCGCCGAGTCACGCACCACGTGATTGTTGGTGACGATGTAGCCCTCGGGATCGATGATGAACCCCGAACCCTGCCCTTGCTGAACGCGGTCTTTGTGGGGCGTGAAGAGACCCGGACGGCGCGGGGCGTCTTTCGACACGTCGATGTTCACGACCGCGGGAGCCGCCGCTTTAACCAGGTCCGCGAAACTTGGGACTTCGGCCTGCGCCGGCACTGCGAATAGCAGGATTATCGTAAAAAGGCTCACTGCCAACGCGGCCCGTGCCGCGACGGTGATCTTCATTCGCAACTCCTCAAGTCGATGACGTGTCCGCGGGGCTACTCAGAACAAGCGGTCACAAAACGCAAACGGAGGTCGTACAGCGATCGTTCCAGGAAGTCCGCTTCCTCTTGCGTCAGATTACCCTTCGTCCTTTCCTGCAGCATACCGAGGATATCAATGTGCTGCTTGGCCATCGCCAAGTCGACCTTGGACTCAACGCCTTCCGTCTCCGGCAACACCCCGAGGTAAATCATGGTGCTGGTCGATAACGAAAAAACGAAGGAAGTAAAATCAATCGGCGGCAAAGAACGAAAATCGGTCTCACAAGGCTCGCAATCCTCTTCGAATTGCTCTTTTTCGTGTTCGCCAGATACTTCCCCGTCTTTCGCCATTTCCTGTTCTGACACCGGCTTGTCTTTTTTCGTTGCATCGGACGCCATAATGTCCCTACTCCTGTGACTGATTATCGGGTGGGGCCACAGCGACGATTACCTTCGCCGGCCGCAGCAACCTTTCATTCAATGTATATCCGACCTGAAACGTCTGCAAAATCTTTTCTGCCTCGATATCCGTCGACGGCTGCGTCGCTAATACTTCGTGAATCCGCGGATCCAACGCCGAGCCGCCCTCGGCGGAAATCGGTTGCACGCCAATTCGGGTCAATGCCTCTAGAAACTGCTGGTGAATCTTCTCCACGCCAGTCCGCCAAGCTTCGTCCTGTCCGGCCGGGGCGCTTTCCAAAGATCGATCGAGGGAATCGAGCACCGGCAGAAATTCCATCACCGCCCGCGCGAGGCCCGCTTCGTGCCGGGACGCCAGTTCGCGCTCCGTGCGCTTGCGGAAATTGTCCATGTCGGCCGCCAGGCGTATGTAACGAGCCTGCCAATCCCCTGGATCGCCCGCCTCCTCGTCCGACGGCGCCTCGACCGGAGCCTCCTCCGCCGCGACGGTGTCGGCCGCGCGCTCCTGATCGGCCCCGTTGGTTTTCGACGCCTTCGGCTTTCCCTTCTCTTCCGCCATAGCCTAAATTCTCCTACTCCTTGATGTCCGCTCGCGGATGCATCGGATTATCTTTGTCAAAAGTTTGGATCAGCGCCTTGGATTTGTCGTTCACCTTTTTCGGTACGGCAATTTTTACGTTGACGAACAAATCCCCTTTTTGCTTATTGCTCTTGCGCACGCCTCGTCCCCGCAAGCGAAGGGTTTGGCCGCCTTGCGTGCCCGGCGGGATCGTAATTGTCGCTTCGCCCTCCAGGGTCGGCACCCGCACCTTCGCGCCAAGCACGGCCTCGGCGATCGTGATCGGCACGGTACACCGCAGGTTTAAACCATCCCGCGTGAAAACCGGGTGCTCGCCGACCTCCAATTCTAAGAGTAGATCGGTCCCGCCGGGGCCCTTGCCCTTCAGCCGAATGACTTGTCCCGTACTCATACCGGCCGGAATCCGCGTCGTGATTTCCTGATTCTGCCCGCCAACCGCCAGATGGATTTTCGTCACCCCGCCCTGCGCCGCCAAGATGAAGTCGATATTCAGCTTCAACCGCAATTCTTGCGGCGGTCGCCGGCCGCGAAAGCCGCCGTCCTCGAATCCGCCGATTCCGGAGGGATCGAAGCCGCCGAAGGGATCGCCCCGCGACGGTCGCCGGCCGCGCGGGCCCCTCGCGCCCCGCCCGCCGAGCAAGTCCGACAAGATGTCGCCGAAGGATCCGAAAAAGGTTTCGCCTTGCGAGGAAAATCCGCCGCTCATGTTGCGAAAATCGAATCCGGAAAAGTCGAAACCGCCGGCCTGCGGCCCTTGATGGCCGAATTGGTCGTACTTTTTGCGCGCCTCCGGATTCGACAACACCGCGTACGCTTCCGAGATTTCCTTGAAACGCGCTTCGGCTTCCTTGTCGTCCGGATTTAAGTCAGGGTGGAATTTCTTCGCAAGTTTCTTGTACGCCGAACGAATATCCTTCATCTCGGCGCCGCGAGGCACTCCCAACACGTCGTAGTAATCACGTCTCCCGGCCAATGCGATCGTCCTCCGTCACACGTTTACCCGGTCAACCGCCGTTGGGCGGCACGAAAAGGGCGCCGTTTGCGGCGCCCCATCTCAACCACCTTAAACCAGTCTTCCTGTGCGCCACAAACGTCGCCCGAAGCTTTCAGGCGGACATCAATTTTCGTCGACAATCTCCGCGTCGATCACATCGTCGCCACCACTGGCGGCCTTACCCGATTCCGGTTCTGCACCCGGCGCCGCGTCGCCGCCTGAATCGCCCGCCGCTTCCGCGGAGGCTCTCTGGTACATGGCTTCGGCTAATTTGTGCGACGCCTGCGTAAGCACTTCCATCTTCGCCTTAATATCGGCGACGTCCTCGCCCTCGAGCGCTTTACGTAATTCGGCGACGGCCGCTTCGATATTTCCGGCCTCGGGCTCGCCAACCGCCTCGCGGTTCTCTTGAAGCAGCTTCTCGGTTTGGTAGCACAGCGAATCGGCCTGGTTTCGCAGGTCGATCGACTCGCGCCGCTGCTTGTCGTCTTCCGCGTGCGCCTCGGCGTCGTGAACCATCTTCTCCACTTCGTCTTTATTCAAGCCTGACGAACTCGTGATCGTAATCGACTGCTGCTGGCTTGTGGCGATGTCTCTCGCCGAAACCGACATAATGCCGTTCACGTCGATATCGAAGCTGACTTCGATCTGCGGCACACCGCGCGGCGCGGGCGGAATTCCGGTGAGGTGGAATTTGCCCAACGTGCGATTGTCCCGGGCGAGTTCGCGCTCTCCCTGCATCACGTGAATTTCCACGCTCGTTTGGCTATCCGAGGCCGTGGAGAACGTTTCCTTTTTCTGCGTCGGGATCGTCGTGTTGCGCTCGATCAGCCGCGTCATCACGCCGCCCAATGTCTCGATTCCCAGCGACAAGGGCGTGACATCCAGCAGCAGTACGTCCTTGACGTCGCCGGCCAACACGCCGCCTTGAATCGCCGCGCCCACGGCCACGACTTCGTCCGGATTCACGCCGCGGTGCGGTTCGCGCCCGAAGACGCTTTTGACCAGTTCCTGCACTTTCGGTACGCGGGTGCTGCCGCCGACGAGCACAACTTCGTCGATATCCGACGGCGTCATCTTCGCGTCGGCAAGCGCTTGTTCCACCGGGCGCCTGGTCCGCTCGACCAAGTCGTCGATCAACTGCTCCAATTTCGAGCGCGTCAGATCAAAGTCCAAGTGCTTCGGTCCCGCGGCGTCGGCCGTCACGAAGGGCAAGTTGATCTTCGTCGAACTGGCTGTCGACAATTCGACCTTCGCCTTCTCGGCCGCTTCCTTCAGGCGCTGCAGCGCCATCTTGTCCTGCGACAGATCGATGCCTTGCTCTTTCTTGAACTCGGCGACGAGCCACTCAATCACGCGGTGATCCAAATTGTCGCCGCCCAGATGGGTGTCGCCGTTGGTGGCCTTAACCTCCACCACGCCTTCGCCGACTTCCAGAATCGAAATGTCGAAGGTGCCGCCGCCGAAGTCGTAGACCGCGATCACTTTGTTCTCTTTTTTATCCAGGCCGTACGCCAACGCGGCCGCCGTGGGCTCGTTGATGATGCGCCGCACGGTCAAGCCAGCAATCGTACCGGCGTCCTTCGTGGCTTGGCGTTGGCTGTCGTTAAAATAAGCGGGCACGGTGATGACGGCTTCGCTCACCTTTTGACCAAGATAGTCTTCGGCCGCGCTGCGCAGTTTCTGCAGAATCATCGCGCTGATTTCAGGCGGGCTGTACTGCTTCCCGTCGACCTCGATGCGCACGTCGCCGTTGGGACCACTCACGATATTATACGGTACGAAGCTCCGCTCCTCGGTCACTTCAGCGACGCGGCGCCCCATAAACCTCTTAATCGAAAAAATCGTGTTTTCCGGATTGGATACGGCTTGGTGCTTGGCAACTGTGCCGACCAGCTTCTCGCCGTCCTTGGTAAAAGCCACGACTGAAGGAGTCGTACGTCCACCTTCCGAGTTGACAATGACTTTGGCTTCGTTGCCTTCCATCACCGCCACGACCGAGTTTGTTGTTCCCAGGTCGATGCCGATAATCTTACTCATGATCTGATTACTCCTTTACATTCGCGCTAATCTCAAAACGCCAGCACAAAAATAACCATATTCCCCCTCCTGTCAACGAAAAATACTGCCTTCAAAAAGTCTATTTATCAAAAAACACGGACCCACCGCCAACCGTTGGCTTAATTCAACTCAACGAAACCACTGCCTTTTTCCTATTACTCAAAATGGGACGTTTTTGTGCCGTAAACTGAACGACCGCTCAATCGAGACGCCCGATTTACGCCCGGCAAAGGTTTGACCAAATTCGTTGTAGTCATTACAATGAGGTGTCAAAAAACGTAATCCAGCAAAGGACGTGAAATGCCGAGATCCCTGCGGCTTTTTTTGTTTCTGATACTAAGCATCCCGCTCTTCACGGCCTGCGGCGATAGTCTCTACGATGAAAAATCCATTTACTCCGGCCGCGATCACCTCGCCGACGAAGCCAAAGGCGGCGATTTGCTCCAGGCCATGGACAAAGCCGGCATCGACCACATCCTGCTTGCCGGCGCCTACAACGTGGCCTTCAATCCCACCGAACCGATCGATTGGAACTCCTCGCACGCCAACAACGAGTTGCTGCTTGACGCACACGCGCGCGTTCCCCACCGCATCATCGCCTTTCCCCTGCTTCGCGGCGACGAACCTGATTTGTTGGCGTACGCGAAGTCGCTTGTCGCCAAAAAGGCGCGCGGTTTTCGCATCGCCAACGGCTTGCCGGACCGCCGCCGCGTCGCCCTGAACGACCCGCGACTCGCCGACTTCTACGCCTGGTGCGAACTCAACCACCTGCCCTTGCTTGTCGACGTGGACATGGACCAGTACGGCGACGAATTTCAAAGTTTCCTGCGCGACTACCCGAATTTGTCGGTCATCGGCGGTCGCATGCTGGGCTTGATTGAAGACATCCCGCGTCTCCATCTGCTCATGCAGCGCTACAACAATTTGTTGCTCGACTTTTCCTTCGGATGGGACGAGGACAAAAAGCGCGCTTTCGAGGCGATCATTCGTCAACGGGACGTATTCGCCACGTTGCTGGAAAAGCACTTCGGTCGCGTCATCTGGGGTACCCAAATCATCATTGCGCGCGGCGCCGGCCGGAACGTGGATTGGCTCACGCAGTACATACTGGACAACCGCTACTTCCTCGAGCGCGACTCCGTAAAGCTGAAGCTCCTGCTCGACGACCGCCCGACCCTGATTCGCATGGGCGGGCTCGACCTCGAGGGACGCATTCTGGCGCATCTCTATCACCTCAACTTGGACTACCTGCTCGAACATGAACCGATGCATCTGGACGACGCCGATCTCAACACGCTGCTCATCGGCATTCCCAAAGGCGCGCAGTTCGATAAAGAAGGCACACACAAGGCGATCATTGCCTGCGTCACGGGACTGAAAAATCCCGTGGAAAGCATGTTCTCCGCCCGCGTGAAAAACATGGTGGACGGCGTCATCTCCAATTGGAAGGAAATCAACGGTATCGAAGTACCCGTGAGCGTTGTGACGGTCGCCCCGCTCGACAAATGGGTGCCCATCCAAATGGGAATCGAAACGCCCGTCCCGATCGAGGTGCTGCCCGACGCCGAAGCCGTACGCCGCCGTCTGTTGACCGACCCCATGACGCTCGGCTTTCTACCCCTGGACGATTTGTTGCCGGGACTGCGCGTCATTCCCATCGACGGGGAAAGCCCCGACACACCCTACATACGCGATTGCGCCCGGCGTGGCGGCGCCCTGGTGCGCTACTACTTCAATCGTTACCCCTTGTTGATACCGATGAAGCTCGACGGCTCGCTGCCGGCGGATTTGGTCTTCGACCCCCACCAATTGCGCCGCGTCGTCATGACCGATCACCTCATTCCCCCGCTCCATCCGCCTGCGGTGATGATCGACGAGAGGCTTGAACCGGTCACGGACGCTTTTTTCAAAGCGGCGCCGCTGTTGCAGGGCTTCGACCTGACAGCCACGGTTCTCGCCGCGCCTTTCGAAAAGGATTGCCGGCCCGGCGCGCGTTGCCTGGATCCGGAGTGGTATGGCGCGCTGGACTATGCGGGCATCGACGTCGTAGCCACGCTGCCGGGTATCGCCGCGGCTAATGGAGAGGGTTTGGCGAGCCACAATCTACTGACGGCTTCGCCCTCCACCACTCCCGTCCAAGTGTTTGATTCGCGCGGCGTGGCATTCGCCGTGATGGTGTTTGATATCTCTTCCCCGGATTGGTCGCTCGAAAAAGCCTTTGCCGCCGTCCAAAAACAGACGGCCGCCAAGCGCCGGACGTTCGTTTACCTGGTTGCGAAAAAACCGCCCGTCGAGCATTCGGCGATCGCTTACCGCCTTACCGAAGCGAAGCCGGCCGCCATCATTTTCGCGGGCGATTTCGCGCCCGGCGGCATGGAACTGGTAAACAACGTGTTCATTTTCTTCGGGCTGGGTAGCTTGGGTTTCTCGACCGGGCCGGAGTTGCGTTTCCCCGTCACCTTCGTCACCCGCTTCACCTATTACGGTGATCGCCTCATGACCCTCGATTTAACGCCGGTTCGCAGGCAGGGCAGCAAATTGGCGCCGCTATTTGGGGAAGAATTAAAAGAGGCGTATGCGGGTTTCTTCGTGCCGCCACACGCGCAAGTGAATCACTCTGCAGAATAACGACTCGCCCGCTGCTCCGCCGGCCTTGGCGGGGCGACTACTTCGTTTTCCCGTCGCCGCCGTCGCTGTCGTCGGTTGAATCGTTGCCGGCGTCGGCATCCGGCTTGTCGCTGACTTCGTCGGCGGCGGGAAAATCACCGTCTAATTCTTCGTCGAATTCTCCGTCGTAATCCCCATCGATGTCGTCTAGATCATCAATCTCGTCGAAGTTTTCGCGCTTCGGTTTCTCGACGGTTTTCTTCGGCGAGACCGGCTTCTTGCGCGGCTCACCGGATTCCGCAAGGCCGCATTTCGGACATGTCCGACCCTCGCTGTTGAAGTCGAAAAATTTGGTTCCACACTCGCCACAGATGTGCAGTTTGCCAAAGTCCTTTTTCGCCATTGACGACCCCCGGAGAACGGCGCTTTCGACCAAAAACGACGGTCGTTTGTACCAGAATGAATATACTCCCGCAACTGGTACTTGCTCCCATATTTCAGGCGTGCTACGAAGACTCAGTTTCATCGATTTTCCACGAGATTTCGGCAACCATGCGGATATACGGAAGGAGCAGAACATGAGCATTCAGACGATTTTTGTAGTCGGTGCCGGCCAAATGGGTCACGGCATCGCGCAGGTCGCCGCCGGAAAGGGTAAAACCGTCCTGCTGCACGACATCAGTCAAGAACTCGCCGACAAGGGCAAAGCCGCGGTCAGCAAGGGCTTGGACCGCCAAGTGAAAAAGGAAAGGATCACCGCCGAACAGAAAGACGCGCTGTTGGCCAACATCCAGGCCGTCAGCGATCTCTCGCTGGCCAAAGACGCCGACCTGGTTATCGAGGCCGCCGTCGAGAATCTCGATATCAAGAAAAAAGTCTTCATGGAACTCGACCAGGTCTGCCGTCCTGACGTGATCCTGGCCACCAACACGTCAAGCCAGTCCATCACCGCCATTGCCGCGGCGACCGCGCGCCCGGAAAAAGTCATCGGCATGCACTTTTTCAATCCCGTGCCGGTCATGAAGTTGATCGAAATCGTACGCGGCCTGGCCACTTCGGACGATACCTACAAAGCCATCTACGACCTCTCCCTTGAACTGGGCAAAACACCGGCCGAGGTCGCCGACTACCCCGGTTTCATTTCCAACCGCATCCTCATGCCGATGATCAACGAGGCGGTCTATTGCCTCTACGAAGGCATCGCCGACGCCGAGGCGATCGATACCGTCATGAAACTGGGCATGAACCACCCCATGGGGCCGCTCACGCTCGCCGACCTGATCGGCCTGGATACCTGCCTGTTCATCATGGAGAGGCTCTACACCGGCTTTAGCGACGCCAAATATCGTCCGTGCCCGCTATTGATCAAAATGGTGGAAGCAGGTCGCCTCGGTCGCAAAACCGGCCAAGGGTTCTACAAGTACTAGAATACAATCAAGGCGAGACTAAGGACGCTCGAGGCGGGCGTCCTTTTCTATTTCCGCATGCGACGCAGGCCCAACACGAATAACACCACGCCGCCGACGCTGGGCACCAGCGCCATGAACGAAACGCAGCCGATGACCAACACGTCATCGCCGCCGCTCGGTGGCTCGGCGATCACACCGACAATGGCCACCAGCGTCAGCAAAGCGCCGATCGTGCCCAATATCGCCCCGCCGATCAACATCATGATGGTCCAGGCATCGGTGGCGGCCCGGCGCGGTACCGGTGGAGGCGGTCCGATCCTCACGCCGCCCACCGGGGCCGGTGCCACGGGAATGCCTGTCGCAACCGCCGGGGCCGGCGCCGCCGGTTTGGCTTTTCTGGATGTATCGAATAATGAGGGACGCGCGGGGCGTTCCATCCCCAACTCCGCGCGTTGCGCGTGATTAAGTTTCCGCACCAGCAACAACGTCCACACGGCGCCGAGGATCAACACGAGCATCGATGCCGAAAACATCCCGAATTCGGCCAGGCCCGACGCCGAATCGATCCGGTTCGCCAACATGAGCGGAAAATCGTACAGCCCGTGCAAGACGATCGGCCAGATGAGCGCTGCGGGTAAGAAGTAGAAGCGACTGGCCCCCGAACGGAATTTCGCCTGCCCCAAATAGTATCCCATGACCGCGCCGAAGCAGGCGTGCGCCGGCACCGCGGTCAGCGCCCGCATGATCGCCACGACCATCCCGCCCGACAGCGTGTACAACACGTTTTCCAGCGCCGCAAAACCCAGCGACGCCGTGGCGCCGTACACGATGCCGTCCATGGGCTCGTCGAACGCGCGGTGGCGGGCGGCGAAGAAAAACAGCACACAAAACTTGAGGAGTTCTTCAGGAATCGCGGCGGAGCAAAACGCCTCCCCTACGCTGCCCCAGAGCGGATTGGCCAGATCCTCGAAATCGCCAAACAAGTATTTGACCGGTAAAAGCACCGCCAACACGGCGAAGGTCGAGGCGACGCCTAAAAAGAAAGTGATCCATATCACCTTCGGCGGCTCCGGCCGTAGGTCCGCACGATAGAAAAACCAAACGAGAAACAGCGCCGGTACCAGCGCCGCAGCCAAGGTGTACTGCAACATGCTCATCCTTCTCGCGTGTTTGTGAATTTCGACGAGTTTAGCGGATTGTTGCCTTGCTGTCCCGCCCCGATTTCGAGTTGTCGTGCGCCCTGGACATCACCGGTTTACACTGCGAAGCGATTTCGCTTAATGTACCAACTTCACGAGGCAGGAGGGCCGATGAAACTCTCGATTATCATGCCCGTCTACAACGAAGAAGCGACCCTCGAGGAAATCATTCGCCAGGTGATGGCGGTTGATCTCGACAAGGAGCTGATCATCGTCGACGACGGTTCCACTGACGGCACGATCGCGATCCTCAAGGAAAAGATCGAATCGCTCGCGGGCGTGCGCGTGTTCTATCACGAGAAAAACCGCGGCAAAGGCGCCGCGATCCGTACCGGCAAGCAGCACATCACCGGCGATATCGCGCTGATTCAGGACGCCGACCTCGAATACGACCCCAACGACTACACCACGCTGATCGAGCCCATCACCGCCGGCAAGGCGGATGTCGTTTACGGCAGCCGTTTTCTGGGCAAGCACCGCGCGTTCTTGTTTTGGCACTACCTCGGCAACCGCTTCCTGACCTTCGTGACAAACCTGCTTTACAACACCACGCTGACCGACATGGAAACCTGCTACAAGGTTTTCAAGGCCGACATCCTCAAAGACATGGCGATCCGCTCCGACCGTTTCGACTTCGAGCCCGAGATCACCGCCAAGGTCTTCAAGGCCGGGCACAAAGTGTTCGAAGTGCCGATCTACTATTCCGGCCGCGATTTTGAAGAAGGCAAGAAAATCACGTGGCGCGACGGCTTTCGCGCCTTGTGGACGATAATCAAATTCCGTTTCGTCGATTAGAACCAAACAGGAGCACACCATGCGCACGTTGAACGCCATTGTTCTCACCCTGGCACTCATCGCGTCTTTAACGGTTGTTGCCGTCGCGGAAGAACCTGGCCCCAAGGGCTTTCCCGAACTGAAGGCATTTCACGACGTGATGGCCCAGATGTGGCACGTCGATTTCCCCAAGGATGATTGGGCCGCGATTCGCACCGTCGCGCCGAAGCTCAGTGAAGCCGCCGCGGCGCTGGTCAAGGCCGAACTACCCGCGAACTACGCGGAACGCAAGGCGCAATACGCCATCGACGTCAAACTTCTGGCCGATTCGGTTGCCAATGTTGTCGCCGCCGCCAAGGGCGATGATGACGCGAAGCTCAAGCAAAGCGTCATCAAAATGCACGAGTTCTTCCACGACCTGATTTACAACCTCAACTCGCAAAAAGAAGCCAACAACAGTCAACAGTACCTCGTCCCCGAATAAGCGGTTCCGCGGCGACGATCACGCCACCGTTGCCAAAGGAGGAAGGGTGCGCCGTCGGTTCAAGCAATACGGCTTAATCGTTCTTGCGCTTGCCCTTTGCCTCGCCGCCGGCGCGCTTCTGGCCCGCATCGTCGGTTCCTTGCCCCTGTTCTCAGGAACTCCGCTTCAAGACCAACGACTCGAATTAATCGAACCCCACGGCGCGGTCGCCCGGCTGGAAAACGGACTCAAACTGCCGCCCGGCGCGACGCTGCGCATTCACGATCCCAGCCTGCCGCCCAAGCACCAACGCCTCGTCCTCCGCCTGGAAAAAACGGCCCCGGTGCCGGCGGAAATCGGCGTGGTCACCCAGGACGTGGTCATCAGCAGCCCGCTCGATGACGAAATGCTTCCCGGTAAGCCCTTTGAAGTTGACATCGTGCCGCAAGGTGACGAAGCCGTTTTTCACCACGATGGAAACGACTACCTGAGGGCGCGGCGCGCTGATATCGAGGCGCGCAGTTTTTTCGTGTACGCCAGATGGGCGCCCTTGCTCGTCCACGAATTGCGTCTCGAAAACACACTGACCGGCCGCACCGCGCTCCACGTTTCCTTTCCGGACCGCACACGAAAGAAAATCCTCCGATGGTTGGGCGGCGTCGTTTTCATCGTCCTGCTTTTTCTAATCGAACTCGCCGTAGCCCGCGCAACCCACGTAAGCCCACGCTCGCTCGCCCTTAGCTGGACACTGACCACCTTCCCGCCCCTCGGCCTTGCCGCGGCGGCGGTCGATACCCCCTTCGCCCCTCACGTCGCGTGGCCCGCCCTATGGCTGTGGCTGTTCTTGCGCGCCCGATTCTGGGTCCTGCGCTCCCGGCTACCCTTCACGGGCACGCACCGGCTTTCCTCGGCCTTCATCGCCCTGGCCGGGTTGGGTGCGTTGACTTTCACCTTCGTTACAAGTGCACCGGCGGTTGTCGTGGCGGCCTGGGCCCTCGCCGCGGCCGTAATCGTCACCATGCGCTTGGATCTCGAGGTGACCTGGCGTCGAGCGGTCGGAACGTTGGGTCCCTTTCTGGCGGTGTTCCTTCCCATCGTGTTGACGGCGCGCCTGGGCGACCCCTTCCGCTGGTTCCTACCGCTGGGCGTTCTGGCGATGACGATTCCCGTCTCCCACCACCGCAAAAGTCTGCGGGCCTATGGCGCATTGATGCTCATCCTGGTGGTCGCCTCGCTCGCCCTGGCCGAATGGACCCTCGGCCAAACGGAGCTTCGCCGACACCTGCAACCGCATCGCATCGGCGACGACTACCAAACCGACAAGCTGCTGTATTGGGTGCCGAAGAACCTCTTTGGGTATGCCGACTCGTTTCCCTACAAACACACCAAGGATGTGCGGGCCGTGCGGTTCCGCGGCCACGAAGACGCGCCGCTCGAAAAAGCCCCCGGCCGCCTGCGAATCATGACCCTCGGCGGGTCCAACGTGTGGGGCGACGGCCAGCCCTCGAACGACACGGCCTTTTCGGGCTTGCTCGAAACCAATCTGCGCGAGGCCGGACACGACGTGGAAGTCCTCAACGCCGGTGTGCGCGGTTTCAACAGCTTCCAAGTCATGGTGCTTTACACGGAGTACGCGGCGCGCTACCGCCCCGACTTGGTGGTGATCTACATGGGCTTCAACGACCACACGAACCCTCGCGGCCTTTTCACGGTGCGTCAATTGTGGGAGAGCGCGCGCAGCGAATCGTGGGTGCGGCGGATGCAACGGGGATTGAGTCACAGCCTGCTCTACAATGGATACTCTCGCTTGATCGTCGCCGGCCGCCAGCGCCTGGCCATGCAACTCGGCCGCGATTTTCTACGCGGCACCAACCCCCTCTCCGACATCCGGGCCAACTTGCGTGACGTGATCGACTTGACGCGCAATCAAGGCGGCAAGGTTTTGCTGGCCTCGGAATTCCACGGCCAAAACTGGACCGACCATAATAACGATCGTCGCCAGTTGGATATCCGGCGCGTCTTGCGGGAGTTGGCCGAAGCGGAGGGCTTCCCTTACCTCGACGCCTGGTCGTACTTCGCCGCCAAGCCGCAACCGCTGGACTACGTGTGGCCCCACGACCCGGTTCACTTCAACGACGCCGGCCACGCGGACATGGCCCGGCTGTTGCAGCGCGCGCTTATCGAAAACGACTTACTGTGAGAGTCCCAGCGGGAACCGCGCGTACGACAACGTATCCCTGTTCAGATAAATCGCGTGAAAACGTCCCTGCTCGTCCAACACGAATGAACCGCCTTCCGGGCCTCCAACGGCAATCGCCGTGACATCCCAACCGTCCTCGCCCGGAACGAAATACGACAGATCTTCAGCGCTGACCAGCAAGTGCGGCGTACCGCCCTCGTCGACGTGGATGTCCACGCTCGCGAAACCGTCGTCGGTGAGCTGTTCGGTCTGCCACGTCGAACCGGATTTCACCGAATAGAAGGTGCCGTAACCGCCGCCCTGTATGTAGCACGAATACAGCAGGTGCGGCGTGCCGTCGGGCGCGGCGCCGACAGCGATGTCGGTCCGCTGCATATCGCCGTGAACCGCTTCCCGCTCGACTTGGTCACCGTCGATCCGGGCGTAGAACAGCACGTCGTCGCTCTCTTCGTACTCGCGCACGTAAGCGATGTGCACTACGCCGTCCTCGCCCACGTATATCGCGTTGCGACCGTCGTGCCGGTGGCTCGCCACGAGCGTCCACTCCCAGTTACCGCTCTTGTTGGTGGCGTACATCACCTTCATCGCGTCGTATTCACCGGTGCGATAAACCACGTGCACAGCGTTATCGGCGTCGATGTCCACATCGGCCCGCGCGTCGTTGTAAATGGCTGCCGCAAGCTGCGTCGCGGGCCCGCATTCCGGATCGCACATCTGATAGTTCACGATGCCGGGCTCGGTTTGGTAAACCAAATGCCGCCGTCCCAGGCCGTCCATATCCCACGCGAAATCGCGGAACCAGGTCAATTCCGGCAGGAGAGTCGATATCGTCCACGAGTCGCCCACTTGCTGCGCGCTATATAACTTGCCCGCGACCCCGTCGTGGAACATCGCGACCGGCGTACCGTCGGGCATCAGCGCCGGCGAGACGCCATATACTCTCAATTCCGCCTTCATGACCGTCTCGGTCGTCCAGGGCATCTGCGTATTGTGCGCGTGCCGTAAGCGCTGGTTGTCCGTATCGGCATAGAGCACGTGCGCCACGCCGTCGGGCTCGACGACCAAGTCCTCGTCGTAGCCTCCCTCGTCCTGTTCCTGGAAATTAATCGTCTGCCAAAACCCGGGGCGTTTTGTCGCATACCGCAACTTCCGCGGATAGGAATTTTCGATGGGATACAGCACGTGCGCGTAGTCCTCGGCATCCAATTCCAAGTAGCGACCCGTCAGCATGTAACCGCCCGCGTCGACCTCGTCCGCCTCCCAACCGTCGGCGGTTCGAATGCTGACGGTGCCGAAATAGTCGTACACCCGCGTTGGGACCCAAACGCCGGGCAGGATCTGCGACCAGTAGACGTGGTCCAACTCGTAGCGCTCGAAAAACGCCCGCAGCGAGTCGTCCGACGCCAAGCGAATCGCCGGGTAGCGCGAATCTTCCGCGACGATCTCTTCTTCGGCGTCCTCGCCCTCGTACCGCACGTAGCGCACGTCGCTCGGACCCGAGAGTATCGCGTGAACCACGCCCTGTTCGTCCACGTCAAAATCGAAATAGATATTGTTGAAAGAATCCTCGTAGTCCATCAGGTCGAATCGGTCCCACTCGCCCGCGGCGTTGTGGAGCACGTAAACCACCTTGGTGTCTAAATCGATACACCCCACGTAGAGCGCTCCGTCGTGACCCACGCGGAATTGGTGTACCGTCTTCGCCTGCAGCGGAATCATCTCCGGCTCCGTCCACGCCTCGCCGACCTGCTGCGTAACCATCAACGCGTCGGTCCAATAATCGCGAAAGATGCCGTGGATCACGCCGTCCGGCCCGCGATCGAGACGCGGATCGTCGCCGAATTCGTCCAAGCAACCGGCCCGCCAGGCACCCTCTTCGTCCTGTTCGTGCACGACCACGCCCGCACCGTAGGTCGCGGCGACTGTCAGGTGCCCGTCCGGCGAGAGATCGGCGCCGACACCGTTGCGGCCCGGCGCGCCCGCGACGATCTGCTGCAGCAATACTTCGCCGATTTCGAACGGATGCTTGCAGGTTCCCGGCGTCAGCGAAATGAGCGGTGGCGCGGTGTCGTCGTCATCATCGTTGTCGTTGTTGTCGTCGTTGTCGTCGTTGTTGTCATCGTCGTTGTCGTCATTGTCGTCGTCATCATCGGCCGACGTGTCGTCGTCAGCCGAGGGCGACACATCGTCGTCATCGTCATCGTCGCAGCCGGATAGTATAGGGGTGAGGCATACAGTGAAGAGCAACAAAACGCACGCGACTAAAATCCATTGTCTAAACATGGTTCTCCTCCAGGAACTTAGAATATGTAAATATAGCGTATCACATGCCACATCAAAAAAGCAGAAAAAAGCCGCCAAGCAGTGCCTGGACCCAAAACCGCATGCATCCTACGACTATGTTGCCACCACGACCGGCGTCTTCGCCGCCTTTACGAGCCTCACACAAAACCGTAGGAGCGACTTTAGTCGCGACCGGACAAGGTCCGGGCCTAAGCCCGCCTGCATCTGACGACGACGTTGTCACCACGACCGCTCCCGTTGGTCGCTCGGCGCGCCTCATACAAAACCGTAGCAGCGACTTCAGTCGCGACCGGACAAGGTCCGGCGCTAAGACCGCCTGCATCTGACGACGACGTTGTCATCACGACCACTCCCGTTGGTCGCTCGGCGCGCCTCACCCAAAACCGTAGGAGCGACTTCAGTCGCGACCGGACAAGGTCCGGGCCTAAGACCGCCTGCATCTGACGACGACGTTGTCATCACGACCGCTCCCGTTGGTCGCTCGGCGCGCCTCATACAAAACCGTAGGAGCGACTTCAGTCGCGATAATGCTCAACCTTACCCAGGGCCATTTGATAACGCCCCTGCGGGGCTATGTTTTTCGGGGGTGCCATAGTCTCACCGCCATCGGCGGGGAGGCTGTGCGGCTCAGCGTCGTTGCCAGAGTAAAATCGGGACATGTACTTGTTACGTGTCCTGGGTTTTACTCGAGCGTGAGGGCCTGAAAGTACAGCCTTGCGTTCACACAACCAGAGGCGCATAATTCGTATGTTCCGCCCGCCGCAACGTAGTTTTTCCACCAACATCGTTCCCACGAAAATGGAATTTTTAGAAAAATCGCCACGCCAAGCGTTGCGCGGGGCCGAATATATCGGGCGCGTCGTACGAAGCGATCGCTCGAAGTAACGGCATCGACGGAGGGCAAGATGCGTCCGATAATTAAGCCTAGTGTCCCTAAATTTAGAGCTATTCTTCTGAAGACAATGGAATAGATTTATTTCATGATATCGCCTTTACACTTTTTTTGTAATATTTTGCTTGTCTCATCCATAACATTTTTATACTCTCCGATGGCATCACATCCGAACCCGTTACATGTCTCAACCAGAGATTTGCTAATCTTCATGATTTCTTCTACGTTTCCAGTATTGATTGCTTTACGAAGGTCTCCCACTGTCTTTTGAACTGACTGACGGCTAAGTACCTTGAGATTTCTTTCAGCAACACTCTTACTTTTTACTGTTACAAGAACTTTTTCGCTAGGCAGAAAACCTTCCTTCTTCGCCGATATACTAAAAGTACAGGGGCTTTTATCCGTTCCTAATTGTAAAGTATAATTACCATTTTCTTGTGATATATCTTCATTTACGGCGCAACCATCGGCATCGATTTTGGCTCCTTTGACCCCGTCACCGTTTTCGTCGATGACCTTTCCTGAAACAGTTCGTGTACTCTGAGCAAACACTAGCGTAAGAAGACATACACTCTGAACTAAGACAACGATAGACGCAATTGCCAAACCCTGTAACCTTCTCATTTATCATTCCCCCATAGATTCGCTCTCTTTGGATGGCCTTTGCGTGGCCAAGACATTTTTGTTATTTTTTGGAAAGCATAACTTAAATATTATTAATAAAGCGCCTACAAGAATTATAAGATACACTACATGACATAAAATTGGCCTAGTGAAAACTTCATCATAAATCCTAAATATCCTAACTTTTGTTTCTTCTGAAGTAATCGACAATCCCTTTTCTAATTTGTCATCAATATAAGCAGGTGGTTTGTCACTTTTATAAAGAAAATGTATCATGATACTGTCATCCGGATGTAAATACTTTAAAACTACTTGTTTTCCAAAGCGGATTTGATTCGCTGATTTAAAACGGTTAGTATCAAATGCATCACTCAACTGATATTTTACATCAAATATTTGCACATCTGATGTTCCCGAAATAGCGATTTTGACTTCACCCGTTTTTTCCGAACTAAAATTTGTAAGATTTACAATGAATTCCTCTTTATTATGTTCTATATTAAATTGGAAAAGTAAACATTTTACACTTTTACTGGCTGTAGTTGCCATTGCACTAATTTGAGAAACTATTACACCAATAATTAGCAACAGTACTTTTGTTTGAAATTCATTCATTCGGGATTCCTCCAAAAAAGTGGTAACTTCCCCTATTCAAACTGACCGCATTCTAAAAAGATCCCTTCATGATCCCGATTTCGGATAAATCCTGATTGCTGGTATTAATCGTACCCCTGTCACGCATTGTAATCAATCGAGAATTCCCCGGACAGCATACTTATTTATCCGACGCATCTTCCACTCCGTCGAGGCTGTCATTTCGGATTATCGATCCGAATACGGCTTTCGAAATTGTCGGCCCCGTGCAAAACACTATTCGGCGCTTACTCTTTGATTGCCGCCTTTGCAGGAACGATGTTGGTGGAAAATCTACGTTGTGGCGGGGCAACTATACTAATTCTACGCCTCTGGTCGCGTGAACGCAAGCCAGTGCCGCACAGCCTCCGCGCGGATTTGAGTTCGGCCCTCACCCTGGCCTACGACCGTCCCTCTCCCCGCGGGAGAGGGAAGCGAAAATGCCGGCGACCTACTTCCCCTCTCCTCGTGGGAGAGGGGCCGGGGGTGAGGGCAAAAAACGGGACACGAATCAAGTACATGTCCCCGTTTTCCCCAAGACTCAGCCGCACAACCTCCCCGCCGTCGGCGGTGAGACTATGGCACCCCGGCTTCAACGGTTCGGTGTGAAGCTCGTAGAGCGACCAGCGGGAGCGGTCGTTGCAACAATATAGTCGTCGGATGCACTCGGTTTTGGGTCCAGGCTCAGCCTGGCGGGCCTTGTCCGGTCGCGACTGAAGTCGCTCCTACGGTTTGGTGTGAAGCTCGTAGAGCAACCAGCGGGAGCGGTCGCTGCAACAATATAGTCGATAGATGCATTCGGTTTCGGGTCCAGGCACTGCCTGGGGCTCGCCAAGCGACCAGCGGGAGCGGTCGTTGCAACAATATAGTCGTCGGATGCACTCGGTCTTAGCACCGGACCTTGTCCGGTCCAGGCTCAGCCTGGGGATCAATAGTAGCTGAATTTGCCGGGGTACTTCATGAAGAGCTTGCCCCACTTGGTATTTTTCAGCCACTTGCGAACGCGCGGGATGCCCTTGACCGGGTACCAAATGTAGTCGTGAAAGATGTAGCTGCCCAGCACGAAGAAGTAGACCAGCGGCGTGTGGAAAAACAGCTTTTGCAGCGGCGACAGGAACCCCCACCAGAAATACTTCACGAAGCCGGTCGCGGCGTTGTGCCCGGTCTGGAAATGGAAGTTCACGTTGCTGATATCTTCGCCGACGATTTCGATTTCGTTCGGGTCGCCCACGCCGAGCCCGCGGTCGTGCGCCAGGCGGATACACGGAATGGTCATCGGGTCAAAGCCCATCATCTTGGCGGAGATGGCGTCGATGGCCACCTGATCTTCCGAGGCCAGGATGTAGTCTTTCACCACCGGCCACATGGTGCGCGGCCCGGGGCCGTTGCCCGCGGTGGTGCCGTCCATGACGGCGAAAATCCCTTTGTGGATTTCCTTTTGGATCATCAGCAGGTCGACCAGTGTTTCGTGAATCCACGTGTGGGTGTAGTGCCGGCGCGTGGTGAGCAAGCCGCCGAACGCATTTTTCATCGCGCCGGTGTAGGTCGTGTAGACGTGGCACTTGACCGTCGGCAGGTGAACGATGTTTTTGCCGAGGAAGAACTCGGGAATCATGATCCCTTGCGGGTAGATTTTGTGCAGCACGAGCGTTTCGCCTTGCGGCTCGTACTTGATCCACTTGATCTCTTCCGGGCGGAAGTTGTAGAGCACCGGAATATCGTACTTCTGAAAAATCGGCGGATATTTATTGAGCCGCTCGCCTTTGAAGGCGTTGATGACGACCGTCTCGTTCTGCACGGCCACCTGATCGGTGAAGCCAAGCTTCTGCAGCCCGGTGATGGTGCCCTCAAGCTGCCACGGCGTGGTGTTCGCGCCGGGATACATGAAGTGCCACGAGATGTTGTCTTTGAGGATGGTCGTCGCGTTTTTGTCCATGTGCTGGTCGGCGCCGGCCATTTCCAAGAGTTTCTGATAGTCCTCGACTGCGCGTTCGGGTTCGGTTTTTAGAACCGCGACTTTTGCCTTGGCCATGCTGTATCACCTCCGCCAGGTTAATGAGACTCGCGTTCAACAACGACCCTCTGGCGTTGTTGTATAGCAGGAATCAGCCGGTTTGAAAAGCGTTTCAATTGTGTCATCGCACCTTAATTTGCGTCTTTTTAACAACAATTGTGTCCAAACGGACATCGAATCGGACACCGAATGCGGCGCGCAAATCGAAAAAAACCCTTATTTTATGTCCGCGACACAAGTTCGCAGGCGTCTTTCGATCAAATATCGAAGCCCGACCCGTCGCCCTCGACCGTAATTTCTTGGTCGCCCAAGCCGAGCACGATGGTCTCGCTGCGGCCCTCAAACTCGTTGACGCCCTTGATCAGGTAGGAGCGAATTCGTCCTCCCCTCACCCGCACCACGCCGCAGGTTTTTGCGCCGAGCGTCAGGTCCAGACGCAGGCCGTCGAACTCGATGGTTTTCTCGTGCGGACCCTCGCGGTCGAAGTTGAAAAAGAGCACGAAGGTATCCGTTTCGCTCCGGTACACAAAAGCGCGCAGCAGCGGTGAATAGGACACCCTCGCCTGCCAGCCGGCCCGACGCAGGTTGGCCAGCAGCGCCCGCTGGTCGCGGAAAATGTTGCCGGTGTTGTAGTGGACGCCCGGCAAGCCTTCGGCCACGCAATCGGCAAGCACCGTGCAGGGTTTCATGAATTCGTCGAATTGCGGCAGTTCGCCGCTTAGAATCAGTTGCCCGCCGCGGCGAACGTACTGGACAAGTTTCTCTTGCTCGTCCGCCGGCAGGAAGAAGCCGAGGTGCAATGCCAGGCGCGGCTTGGCCAGCAGGTCTTCAACCGAAAACGCGGGCAGTTCGGCCATTTCGTAGTTGATGCCGTTGGTGTTGCAGATGTGGGTCGCCGGTTCGAGCACGTCGGTACCCACGCGGGGGATCGCATGGGGCAACGCCCATTCTTCGGCGCCGGGCACCCAGGAGGACACCGCGGCGTACTCCGGCACGATGAGGAAGCACACATCCATTTCCAGTTCGGCCCGCAGGAAGTCGCCGCCCTCTCGCGCAAAGTACTCGCCGAGTTGCTTCATGGCCGCGTACATCGGGCCGGTCTCGCCGTTTTCGCCGATGGGCGCGTCGGCGGGGAAGGTACGGAACTGCTTTTGGGTCGTGCGGTCCAGGTCGTCGGTCCAGTAGCCGTGGCACACGCCGGTGAACACGACGTAGCCCGTACAGCCGCCGGCAATCGACGCCAGGGTTTGGAAGAAGGGAATGATCGGGTACTCGCTCAGCGGGTGATAGAGTTTCGAAAATCCCCAGTTTTCTTCGACGTTTATGCCGCGGCGTCGGCGGGAGGTGTTGATGTAGCGGTTGAAGACTTCGTTGTCGCCGATCTCGCCCGGCTCGCTGCCCGCGTCGGCGATGTTGTAGGCCGCCACGCCCAGCCAGGAGATCATCCCGTAGTGGTAGACCTCCGCATCCAGGTCGACGCGGTTGTGCGCAAACCACCACTCCGGATAAAGCGGCAGGTATTTCCCGGGTGAATCCTTGGACGGACTCTCCTGCGCATCGGGGACATTTTCCTCGATGGGCGGCGTAATGCCGGCGAAGTTCGACAAGTAGGGCAAGTCGATCCCGAGTTGTTTCTTGTAGAGCGCGTAGGCATCGCGCCGGACACGCCATTGGAACTCGGCCCAATCGACCAGCCGCAGCAACTCCGACCGCCGCCGCGCCACGGGCTCGCCCGGCTTCAGGCACACGGGCGGGACCAACTCGAAGGCGCGGTATTCGGTGCCGTGCAGCGCGTTGTAGCGGTGGATCGTCTTGTATTTCTTCCGCAGCAATTGATGGAAATAGCGCTGATTGGGCGCGTCGTAGCCGTAGTGCCACGGCGCGTCGTTCGACGAGCAGTAGATGGTTTCATCCAGCAGTTGAATGCCGATGACCGGCCCCGCCTCGCCCGTGTACGGCGCAAGCACTTCGCCCACCGCCGCGAGCCACTGTTCGGCCAATTTGAAGAAGCGCTCGTCGTAGGGAGACGGCAACTGCGTGTAGTCGTATTCCCAATACAGCGGGCGGCCGTCATGCACGCGCACCGGTTCGATCTCGGGATTGAACGAGGGCGAGGTAACATCCGGCAGGCCGCCGATGTTCAACTCCGAATGCACGAAGGGCCCCGGCTTGGCCACGGCGTAGAGCCCCTGCTCGGCGATCAAGTCGATGAAGTGAATCAGATCGCGCGAATCGAGGGTCTCGCCGCGAAAATCGTAGCTGATGGCACCGGTTTTCGGATCATGGACCAAGTGATGCCGCCAGGGCACGTAAAAGGTGATGACATTGCCCTGCCCGGCCTTGATTTGCGCCAGGCGGTCGGCCCAATTGCTACGCTTGTCGCGGTAGTACTGGTAGTCGACGCCGACAAAGAAAAAGGGTTCGCCATCGCGGAAGTAGCGGCCGTTTCGGTACGTGAAGGTGGCCATGTTCGCCTCGTGGTTTAGCGCGGTTTATAAGACAGCCGGCCCATGTCCGGTAGCGGCCCCACCAAGGGACGCAGGTATTCGCAAAACGCCTCGGTCACGAAACTGTTTTCGTCGTCGATGAACTCGTCGGGCATCGTCTGTTTGCCTTCGTTGACGCGGGTGAGCGGCACGGCTTCGTAACGAATGCGGTAGGGATCGCTCGACTCCCTCACAAACGCGACCATCAGGCCGCTTTGGCCCGCAGCCGCCAGGCGCATCGCCTCGACCCCCGCCTGGTAGGCCTCCTGCTGGTCGACGGCCGAAACACGATCCATCCCCGCCATCTGCAGAGATTCGACGATCTGAAACTCGCCGCGCACGTCCAGGTGGTCGCAGGCCATTTGTTTGACAACCGTCGCGGCGGCCACGCCGCCCATCGCGCCGAATTCCGGGTTGCCGAATTTGTCGACGGTCTGCGTGCCCGAGACGGGCGAGCCGTCCGGATACACGATGCCCTCGCCGATGAAAATCGACACGAAGCCGTACTTCGAGTAGCACCGCTCGACGTCGGCGTAGAACTTCTCCCGCGTGAACGGCCGCTCGGGGATGTAAATCAGGTGCGGCGGGTCCCCTTCGACCTTCTTGGCCAAGGCCGCCGACGCCGCCAACCAACCGGCGTCGCGCCCGACGGCTTGGTAGACGAGCACCGGGTCCACCTTCTGCATGTCGCGGGCCAGGATGCCGCCCTGCTGCGCCGAGAGCGCCACGTAGCGCGCGGCCGAGCCGTAGCCGGGGGTATGGTCGGTGCCGAACAGGTCGTTATCGACCGTTTTGGGGATGCCGATGGCGTAGAGTTCGTAGCCTTCTTCCTTGGCGAACTCCACGACGCGGTGCGAGGTGTTTTGCGAATCGTCGCCACCGATATAAAAGAAGTAGCGGATGTTGAATTTTTTAAGCATGTCCAGAATGCGCGGCAAATGTTCGTCGCGCACTTTCAGTCGGCACGATCCCAACGCGGAAGACGGCGTGACCCGCACGGCTTCCAAGGTCGCGTCGCTTTCGGCCCGCAGGTCGACCAGATCCTCTTCCAGAAATCCCTGGATGCCCCAGCGCATACCATAGATGCCCTCGACGAAGGCGTGCTTTTTCGCTTCGTGAACCACGCCGACGAGCGAGGCGTTGATAACGGGCGTCGGGCCGCCGGACTGACCGATGACGGCGTTTCCTTTGATCATCGCAAACCTCCGGATGCGGTGGTGTGAATGCCTTTTCAAACAGAACGCGAAAGTCATGTCAATGTTGCACCGCACCGGTTTGGGGTTCAAGGCGCTTTCGGCTCGTGGGCCGCTTGGACATCGCCGCCTTGGGGCGCTATATTTCCTCCACACTGGACGCCAGCAAGAGGAGTGACGCATGGAAGTGCGGATCAACGTGTCCGACACCGTGAAAACCTTGCTCGAGAAGGGTGTGCGAATCGTCAACCCGCTGATGGTGGAGATCAGCGAGGATATCGACCCGGACCGCATTTCCGGCGACGGCGTCGTGCTGTATCCCGGCACGCGGCTGTGCGGGGCGACGACGGCGATTTGCGCCGGCGCCCAACTCGGCTACGAAGCGCCTGTCGTGGTGGAGGACTGCCAGATCGGTCCCGACGTGAAGCTCAAGGGCGGCTATTTCCAGAAAGCGACATTCCTGCGCGGCGCGAACATGTGTATGGGCGCGCACGTGCGGGAGGGCTGCCTGCTGGAAGAAGAAGCGGGCGGCGCGCATACCGTCGGCATCAAGCAAACGATCCTCTTCCCCTTCGTGACGCTGGGCAGCCTGATCAACTTCTGTGACTGCTTGATGGCCGGGGGAACCAGCCGTAAGAACCACAGCGAAGTCGGTTCTTCGTTCATTCATTTCAACTTCACGCCCGAGGCCGACAAAACCACGGCCAGCCTGCTGGGTGACGTGCCCCGCGGCGTGATGTTGCGGCAGCCGCCGATTTTCCTTGGCGGCCAAGGCGGCATTGTCGGCCCGGTTCACATGGGTTTCGGCACGGTATCGGCCGCCGGTTCGGTTTTGCGCCACGACGTACCCGAAGACAATCAACTGGTCGTTGAGGGCCTGCCGCGTTCGGTCAGGAAGCCTTTCATGCCGCGACGGTACCCGACCCTCGCCCGCGTGCTCGCCAACAACGTGTTGTACGTGGCGAATCTGCTGGCGCTTACCGAGTGGTACCGTAGCGTACGGCGCGACTTCTTCTCGCGCGCGCCGCTGGGTTCGCTCCTTTATGAAGGCGCGCTGGACAAATTAGCCCGCGCGAAGCAAGAGCGACTTAAGCGTTTGGAGGCGATGGCCGATAAGATGTCCGATTCGATTGCCGCCGACGAAGACGATGCCGCGGCGAAGCGCCAGTTTCATGAAGGGTACGCGGAGTTGGCGGCGGTCTTTAGCGCTGGTTTCGAGCAAAACACGGACGCAGCGAAGCGCGACGAATTTCTCGCCGCCTGCCGGGGTGCGGCATCCGACGATTACGTGACGGCGATTCAGAGCCTCGACGAGAAAACGGTCGCCACCGGCACGGCGTGGCTGCAAAGCATCGTCGACGAGGTGATGGAAGCCGCTTGGCAAATACTTCCGGCTTTTCGGCCGCGAACGTAGAAAGGGCGACGTTATGGGCGACCTATTCGGCACGGACGGCATTCGCGGTGAAGCGAACCGCTTCCCCATGGATTCACAAACCGCGTTCGCCGTAGGCCAAGCGTTGACACATTGGTTGCGCGAGCAAATGGGCAACGGGCACCGCTTCAGCATCGTCATCGGCAAAGACACACGCATCTCCGGCTACATGCTGGAGAGTTCGCTGGAAGCCGGGATCACCTCGATGGGCGGCGACTCCTATCTGGTCGGCGTGCTGCCCACGCCCGGTATCGCCCTCATCACCGAAAGTATGCGGGCGGATGCCGGTATCGTCATTTCGGCGTCGCACAATCCTTTCTACGACAACGGCATCAAGATCTTCGCCGGTAACGGCCGCAAGCTGAGCGACGCGCAGGAAGAAGAGTTGGCGAAGTTGATCCTGAGCGGCAACCTGTCGGAAGTGACGCCCGTCGCGACGGACATGGGACGCGCCTACCGCATCGACGACGCCCGCGGCCGCTACATTCAGTTTCTCAAAAACGCCTTTCCCCGCGATCTGACGATGGAAGGCATGAAAATCGCCGTCGACGTGGCTAACGGCGCCACGTACCGCACGGCCGTGGGTACGCTGCGCGAACTGGGTGCCGAACTCACGGTGATACACGACGAGCCCAACGGCCTGAACATCAACAAGGAATGCGGCAGCCAGTATACCGAAGACCTCGAACAACTCGTGATCGACACCGGCTCCCATCTCGGCCTGGCCTTTGACGGCGACGGCGACCGTTTGATCGCCGTGGACGAGCGCGGACAGCGCATCACCGGCGACCAGATCCTCGCCATCTGCGCGCGGCAGATGAAAGAGGAAGGACGGCTCCGCAATGATTTGCTTGTGACCACGGTGATGAGCAACTTCGGCCTCAAAGTCGCCTGCGATAACTTGGGCATTCGGAACCATCGCACGAAGGTCGGTGACCGGTATGTGCTGGAAGACATGGAGAAGCTCGACGCGGTGATCGGCGGCGAAGATTCCGGTCACATGATTTTCTGCGAGCACCACGGCACGGGCGACGGCACACTCTCGGCGCTGCAACTGATCGCGGTGATGCGGCGCACCGGCCGGCCGCTTTCGGAACTGGCCAAGGTGATGGACGTGCTTCCGCAAGAGCTGATCAACGTGGACGTCACGCGCAAACCGCCGATCGAAGAACTACCCGAGGTCATGGCGGCCATCGCGGATGTCGAGGCCAAACTCGGCGACACAGGCCGCGTGCTGGTCCGCTATTCGGGGACGCAAAACATGTGCCGCGTGATGGTGGAAGGCCCGACCGAGGACGAGACTCGCGCGTATTGCCAACAAGTTGTGGATGCTGTAGAAAAAGCACTCGCTTGAACAGACGTTCAAACACAACATTTCGTTTTTTTTCAGTGGAATTGGAAAGGAATGCGGTATGCCTGTTCGCGTGGTAGTGGCAAACGATTACGACCAGATGAGTGAAGTCGCCTTTGAGCTTCTACACGCCGACCTGAAAGCCCAACTCGCCATCAAAGACCGCTACGTGCTCGGCCTGGCGACGGGCACCTCGCCGGTGGGTTTGTACAAGCATTTTCAGTACGCGGCCAACCAGGGGCGTATCGACCCGCGCCGTATACGCACGTTCAATTTGGACGAGTACGTCGGCTTGCCCGGCGATAACGCGCAGGCCCGCACGCTGCACCCGGCCAGCTACAGCTATTTCATGACCACCGAATTGTTCGGCTTGCTCAGCCGCCCTTTCGCGTCCATAGATCTGCCGCTCGGCTGCGTGATCGATCAAGACGAACTGCGGTCAGAACTTCGCGCCCATCCCGACGATTGGCGGGAGCGCGGCGGCGATTCGGGACGCGCCATCGTGATTTCCCGGAAAGCGCACTCGTCCTATCTGCGTTGGGTACGCAGTGAAATTCTAGACGCTTACGACAGGAAGATCCGCGCCGCGGGCGGCATCGATCTGCAGGTGATCGGCGTGGGCGGTCGCGGTCACGTGGCGTTTCACGAGTCCGGCATTCCGTGGTCGATGAGCAGCACGCTGCTGGTGCGGCTCGACGACAACACGGTCGTCAACGCCGTGGCCGACGGCTACTTTCCCTCGGCGCAACAGGTGCCGCGCTTTGCCACGTCCATGAGCGCGAAGCAAGTGTTTCGGGCGCGGACGGTTCTCTTGCTGGCGGCCGGCAGTCGCAAGGTGACGCCGATCATGCGTTCGCTTCTGGAACCGCCCTCGGCGGACGTGCCCATCTCCTACGGGCAACAATACGCGGCGGCCGGGGGCAATTTGGTTTATGTCGTGGATTACGTGGTCGGCAAGGAACTTATCAAACACCGGCGGCAACTCAAGGAGCGCGGCGTGCAGATCCTCGACCGTCATCGCCGCGGCGCCAAGTTGCGGGTGGCCGACATTCTTTTCTACCGTGACATCGCGGGCGGCTGCTATCGCAACCGGTAAGCCCTAACCCCGACCGCTACCCGCCAGATACTCCGTCAAGCGCATCAGCGCATCTTTCTCGCCGATGGAAATCAAAGTGTCGCCCGGCTCGATCACTTCCTCGGCCATCGGATTGAAGATGATGTTGCCGTGGGCTTTCTGGACGCCGATGATCATCAGCCCGAACTTGTCGCGAATGTGGCTGTCGCGCAGGGTTTGCCCGGCGACCGGGCTGCTGGAATAGACCTTGACGCCTTCGAGCGCGAGGTCGAGTTCGTCGGAGAACATCAGGGAGTCGATCATGTCGATGACGGCCGGGTGCAGCATGGAGTTGGCCATCCGCTTGCCGATGAGGCGGTAGGGCGACATGACGCGGTTGGCGCCGGCGCGCCGCAGCTTGGATTCGTTGTGCTCTTCGATGGACCGGGCCACGATGAACAGGTCGGGGTTGATATCCCGCGCGGTCAAGATGATGAACACGGCCTCGGCGTCGCTGCTGACGGTGACGATCAACCCCTTGGCGTTTTCGAGGTTCGCCTTGAGCAGAAATTCTTCTTCCGTGGCGCTGCCGTGCAAAGCGACGATGTTGTCGTCGATCAATTCTTGGTACACGGCCTCGTCGGCCTCGAGCACGACAATCGGGACGTGGCGTTTTTTGAGTTCGCCCAACACATACTGGCCGATTCGCCCGGCCCCGCAGACGATATAATGGTTCGTCAGATTACCAATTTTTCGTTGCACGCGTTTTTGCTCCCGGGCGCGTTGGTAGGTGCCTTCGACAGCGATCTGCGTCAATACGCCGATCGTTAACATGATCATGCCTGCGCCCATAAAGATTAGGATGATCGTGAAAAGGCGGCCGCTATCGTCTAAAGCGAAGGTCTCGCGGAAGCCCACGGTCGTGATGGTAATGACGGTCATGTAGAAGGCTTCGAAGGGCGTGACGTCCTCGAGCATGGAGTATCCGATGGTGCCCAACAACAGCACCACCGTGATCATGAGCAAGACCCACTTAAGTAATCGGATGGATTCCAACGACGCTCCCACGGATTCGATTTTTCGATCATACCGACGCCCCCTCCAAACCACAAGACGCCGGGCTGCGGGGCTTGTCGCGCTTCCCGATGGCGGATTTGACCCGCGCCTCACCGGACGACACAATGCACGCATGCCTGATTTGGAACCACATTACCGCGACGTGCCGCCCGAACAATTGCCGAAACGGCAGCATCACCCGTTGCATGTCGTGCTCGAAAACATTCGCAGCGCATTCAACGTCGGTTCGATTTTTCGCACGTCGGACGCGGCGGCCGTGGCGCAATTGCACCTGTGGGGTTACACGGCGCATCCGCCGAACGGCAAACTCGCCAAGACCGCGTTGGGGTCGATGGATTACGTCCCGTGGAGCCACACGTGGGATATCCAGGGGGCCATCGCCGCGTTGAAGGCTGCAAACATTCCAATCGTCGGCATCGAGACCCAGGACGACGCGCCGGCGCATCACAGCTTCACGTGGCCGCGGCCGGTCGCGCTGGTGTTCGGCAACGAGGTGGGCGGCATCGATTCGGCGACGCTGGCGCAGTGCGATCACGTGGTGCAAATCCCGATGCAGGGTTACAAGAAGAGCATCAACGTCGCCACGGCCTGCGGTATCGTGGTTTTCGAGATATTGCGGCAGTGGGAAGCCTGTTCGACGGAGACGCTCACGGCGCCGGAGCTTGCAAAGCGGCGCTAGTTGGTCTATCCGAATTCAACACGATTGATCACAACAGAAAATTTGCCGCGCTTCGAAGCCCGTATCGTTCGGGAGGGTCCCATGAGTTTCGTCCGCATCCTACGCGACTTTGCACGACAGTCGCGCATGCTGTTTTTGACCTGCACCGTCGTGCCGGTGGCCTTCGGCGGCGCGGTCGCTTATTCCCACACCGGCCGGTTCGACTGGCCGCTGTTTCTGCTCACCTTGCTCGGCGTTTCGATCGCGCACGTGGGCGTGAACCTCTCCAACGACTTCTTCGACTTCGCATCCGGGGCCGATCGACACGACGAGGATCGCCCTTACTCCGGCGGCGGCGACGCCATTGTTCGCGACGGAGTGCCGCCGGAAAGCGTGAAGCGGTGGTTCTGGATCTGTTTCGCGGCGGCCCTGGCGATCGGGATCGTCATTCTCGTGTGGATACCGGCCGGACATCTCGAGGTCATGGCCGTGATGGTGCTGGGATTCCTGGGCGGTTACTTCTACACGGCGCCGCCGTTGCGCCTGGCCTACCGCGGCTTGGGCGAACTCGACATCTTCGTCTTCCTCGGTCCGGCGCCGGTGATCGGGACCTACGCCGTGCAAACCGGGCGTATCACGTGGGAGGCGATTGTACTCAGTTTGCCGATCGCCGGACTCATCGCGCTGCTTTTGTGGATCAACCAATACACGGATTTCGAATCCGACAAGCTGGCGGGCAAAAACAACCTGGTAGTGCGCCTGGGAAAAAAGAAAGCGCGATGGGGCTACATGCTGCTTAATATATTTGTGTACGCCGCCGTGGTGTATGCGGTGGTGAAAGCCGTCGTCGAACCGAGTTTTCTTATTGTCCTGATCGCTTTGCCGCTCGCTTGGCGCTCGACCCGCAACGCCTTTGAGGGATACGACGACCCGCAACGCGTTCGGGCCGCCCAAGCGGACGCCCTGATGATGCACTTAATGGCCGGATTGCTATGCAGCGCCGGCGTATTGATAGGTACCCTCATATGACGAACGCTCCGGATACCCTCGCCGGTTGGCTGAACGAGGTCGAGCGCTTGGTTGCCGAAGCCGGCAACTTGCGGGAATGGATCGCTTGGACCAACGATCTGCCCGAGCTGCAATTGGGCGGCAAACGCCTACGCGCCCGCCTGTTGCATGCCGTGGCGTCCGGATTGGGCGTGGTCGACGACCGCGCCGCGATCCTGGCCGCCGCGATTGAAATGGTTCACAACGCGTCTCTCTTTCACGACGACGTGATTGACAACGCCGCGTTGCGCCGCGGGCAGCCCGCGCTGCACACGAACAACGGCGCCCGTTTCGCCATCATGACCGGCGACCTCTGCTTCGCCCGTGCCATGCAGTTACTGACCCGCCTGGACAATCTCACGGTGTATCGGCGCGTCGGCAAAGCCGTGGTCGATCTGGCCGCCGGGCAATTGGCGGAGTCGGTACCGGTCCCGCCATCGAGCCGAACACTGGATCACTACAATTACATCGTCGACCGAAAAACCGGCAGCCTGATCAGCCTCAGCGTCGGCCTTCCCGGCGTGTTGGCCGAACTCGCGCCGGAGCAACAGGAGCAACTATTCCAGGCCGGGATTCTACTGGGACGCGCGTTCCAAATCGCCGACGACATGCTCGATCTGGCTTTCGACACCGATCAAACGGGCAAGGACGTGTTGCGGGATTTGAACGAGGGAAAACTAACGTTCCCCTATTTGCTTTTGATGGAAATCGGCACCCCGGAGCAGCGGCAACGACTGTTGGCGGAACTCGGTAACGGCGACACGACGCTCGCCGCGCCCATCCTCGCTCTGGCCCGTGAAACCGATTTGATCGCGAAGGTCTCGGACCACCTCGAAAACTCCCTCAAAGAAGTTGAACGACTATTCAAGAAAATTCCGGAATGGAGCGACAACGGTGAGTTTTTCCAGCTTTGTCGGACCATCGCATTTCGCACCCGCTGAAGGGTGTATTAAAATATAACTATTCGAATAATATACTAATTACACCCTCCTCCCGCCATTGAAACGCCAACTGGAAAACTCGACAAACGTCATTTTCGTAAAATTCCGTTCTGTATTTTCGGTGTCGACTTGAGTCCTTCGCTGTGCTATTTTCACTAAAAGAAGGATTGCTCTATGCCACTGATTATGATCATCGAAGATGACGAGCAAATGCGCTCCTTGCTGCAAGAAATGTTGGAGCGTGAAGGGTACGAAGTACTCCTCGCCGCCAACGGCAAAGAAGCCATGGATCGTTTCGGCGACAAGCCGGTCAAACTCATTATCACCGACATTCTGATGCCCGGCATGGACGGCGTGGAAGTCATTACGAGATTACGCCGGCAAAAGCCGACTCCAGCGATCGTCGCCATCTCCGGCGGTGGGGCCTACCTGCAGGCCAAGGATTGCATCGAATGGGCCAAGAGCCTCGGCGTGGAACACACTTTCACCAAGCCCTTTGACCGCAAGGTTTTTCTGGCGACGGTGAAGGGGATTATGGCTCGCTAGAGGACGCCTCTGGTTCCCGTACCGGCAATTCCATTAGCGCGACAAATGCTTTTCCTTGCGCATGGCGTGAAACATGGGCGAGTTTTGCGTTGGGGTTGAGCCTCATGAAAGGCTCCAGGCGTAATTGCGGCACATTGATCAGGAAAAAAGCGCGCCGCCAGTCTGCGGGGTCGGCCTCGCGCAGCGGCAGATCACGCAGGTAAATCGATGTCGGCAGCCGCGTCGTTTGGTCGCCGGATGTAAACGCCGTCAACGACTTTTCCAGCACCCACGGTACCGGCCACACCTGGACGCGGGGACCCTCCACGTAAAGCTTCAACACGTCGTGATACAGTCCGGGCACCGGCGCGACAAAAACGGCAATCGGTTCGGTCGCGGCGGCTTGTTCCAGGTAGGTTTTGACGCTGGGCCACGGCGATCCGGCCGCCCAACCATCTAAATGCTGCTCGCGATCGCCACTCGGCAATGGCGCGGCGTGCGGCTGAAACGTGACCTTCCACGCAAGACTTGCCGGAAACACCAAGATCGCCGCCGTCAAAGCCGCAAGGATCCACCATCCGCGTTGACCTCTATCCTTCGCGGACGCTTGCGCCACGGCCCAAACCGCCAGCGCCACAGCAGCCACCATCGCCGGAACCAAAAAAAGGAAGTAGCGCGAGAACAAGGTGCGCCCGACCAACAATAGCGCGACCAGCGGCCCCGCCCAGCACAAGGCGACAAAGAGAGCATTTTCCCGCCGACGCCAGAGGCTCCAAACCGCCGACGCCAACAAGCCCAGGGCAAACAGCGGGCCAAGGTAGCGCCCGAGCGCGTCACTGGTGAAGACGAGGTTCGCGGCCCACTTGTCGAAAGGAAAGGCCGCCAGTTCCGCAGCCGAAAAAGCGTACTTGCCCACCTGCCCGTGGAGAATGCCGTGCGCCGTGGTCAACGAGGGAATGAAGACCAGCGCCAGCCAGATCACCCCCGCCAACAGCCATGCGACGCCCACGCGGCTCCATAGACCTTTGCCGACCGGCTGCCGCGCCCGCCAACGCGCCACGACTCCGGCCAGGGGATAGAGCAGGAAGAACAGCGCGAATTCCTTGGTCGCCAACCCGAGACCCGCTGCCAAGCCGAAAACCACGACCGCCTTCCACGTCCGCGTTTCCACCAGCGACCAGGCGGCGGCGAGTGACACCGCGCTCAGCAGCGTCAGGAGGGGTTCGTAAAGCGCCATCTTGTCGTGAAACAGCGCCATGGGCAGCAACACATAAAACGCGCCGGCCAACAGCGCGGGCCCCTTCCCGCCCCAGCGGTAGAGGGTCAAGTAAATCACGGCGACGGTAGCCGCGCCGCAAGCGATCGCCACCAGCCGCCCCATCACCAGAGGGTCGTCGGCCAGCGGCCAACAAAGGGCCAGAAGCCACACGAAAAGGGGTTTTAGGCTTTCATGAGACAGCGACACCAAGCCATGTCCCTGGCGCACGAGCTGAGCCATGCGCAGGTAGATGGCCTCGTCGTTGAAAATCGGCAACGCGAGCAGCCCAACGAGCCGTGTCGCCAGATGGCATCCCACAACCGCGGCGAGGCCCGCGTACTTCACGGCCTTTTCCGTCAACTTCTTCCCCCGGAAGGTTTGAACCATTCTGGCAAAACTCGCGGTCTCTGACCACTGCGCATGCCGGTGCGTCTGAAAGCCCGCAGGTGAGCGGTTATTTTCGCCTGATCGTGCGGGGTCGCACGGTATAGCGTTCGCGCAAAATTTGGCGGGCGACGGGATAAAACGCGGCGAAGGCGATGCTGGCCAGCAGCGAGAGCACGAACGCCGCCGGCGGTACATCGGCCCTGCCCTTGATCAGCCTCAAGGAAAACGCGCTGCCGACGATCCACACGGTCATGACTTCGTACACGAAGTTTCGGCGTTGACTCCATTTTTTGCCGAACGCCACGACTTTCGGCAGGGTCCAGGCGACTACCGGCATGGCGATGATCCACGTCAGGTGGGCCTTGAACGGCGGGTCGGCAAGGTAGGTGAAAATGCCCAAAACATGCAGCAAGACGCTCGCCGAGAACAGGATCACCCAGTGCCAAACGAAAAACATCAGCGATTCTTTGCCCGTGTATTCGACGTAACGCAACACCCACCGCACCCGTGAATTGGCGAAATGGTCCGTGCCGCGATACCACCGCGCAAAGGCGATGGCGGTCAGGCCGTTGAGCCCCATCCAGGAAAAGAAGTGCACCGGCACGTTGCGCATGAGCATGTCGGCGAAGTTGTCCAGCAGCAGCGGTTGATCCAGAGCGCCCACCGCGATGGATGAAACGCCCACGCCCAGGCAGGCGCAAAATAGCGCCACCCAACGCCACAGGTGTTCCGGGTGGTCGCGGTTGCTGCGGTACCAGGCGGCGCCGGTCAGCATGTAGCTCACCCACGGGAATAAGGCGAAATTCACAAAGAGAAAACGGTGGGCGGGACCCAATTGCTTGAGCCATGTCAGCGTCGCCGGGAAGATTTCCCTCGTATCCAGGTGCCGCAGCGCGGCGATGTCTCCGGCCACGGAATACCAAACTCCGAACCACAGCAGGTAGGAGGCAAAGGCGATCACGACAAGCCAGGTGTTGGATAAGCGCGCGCGCAGCAGCAGGTACGTCGCCGCGTAGGTCGCGGCGATACCTTGGAAAATTTGCGGTACAAAGAGGTTGTTGCGATTGATGGAATACGGCAGCGAGAGGACGAAAAGCACGAGTGCCGCCATCAGGAAAAAGCGTGAGGCCTGAAAGCCTTCCCGCCCGCGGCTTTTCTCAAAAAAGAGAACGACGTTGACGCCCGAGGCCAAGAAGAACAATCCCGCCGGGTAAATGATGAAGGTGAAAAACGCTTTTTCCGGCACCGAAAGCGCGCCGAAATTCATCGTGATCGCATGGGCGAACACCATGATCTGGCAGGCGATGCCTTTCATCATGTCGATGTAGGCGATTCGATGCTGTGGACTCGATTTAGCTGACATATCCCTCGCCGGTTCCAGGGTGCGGCAATCTACACAATGCCGGACGATAACGCAATAACAGCGTGTTTACAGCAGCCGCAAAGCGGTGCATTTTATCAAGGCTTGACCTCATTTATACGAGTTTGCATCGAAAGGACAAGGTTGCATGTTAGTTCACAAGTTCGGAGGTAGTTCGGTGGCCGACGCCAAACGCCTCCAACACGCGGCCCAACTCGCCTCGAAGGAACCACGCCCCGCGGTCGTGGTGACCTCGGCCCTCGGCGGCGTGACCGATCGCCTGATCGAATTGGGGAGTTTGGCCCAACAGCGCCGCACCGCCGACCTGGAACGCGAATTGACGGCGCTGCACACGCGGCACCTCGAAGCCGCCGACACCCTCGTGCCGAACGACCCGGATCGCGAAACCTTGAGGGCGGATATTACCGCTGAATTCTCCGAATTGGGGCAATTGCTGCAAGGCGTGCAATTGTTGGAAGAACTTTCGCCGCGCTCCCTCGACCTGATCGCCTCGTTCGGCGAGCGACTTGCCGCGCGCCTACTGGCCGCCGCCCTCAACGCGGCCGGCACGCCGAGCGATTACGTCGACGCGCGAAGCTTTCTGCGCACCGACGACCGCTTCGGAGCCGCCAACGTCGATTTCGACCCCAGCCGCGCCCTGGCCCGTGAATCGCTTCTTCCCCAAACCGCGAGCAGCGTGCCGGTCGTCACCGGTTTTATCGGCGCGACCGCCGACGGCCGCACGACGACGCTCGGACGCGGCGGCAGCGACTACACCGCAACGTTGGTCGGGGCGTTTCTCGACGCGGATGAGATTTGGGTATGGACCGATGTCGACGGCGTGATGACCGCCGACCCGCGCGTGGTGCCCGAAGCGCGCGCGTTGGAAGCTGTCTCCTTCCGCGAAGCTGCCGAAATGGCGTACTTCGGTTCCAAAATACTGCACCCGAGCACGATGATACCGGCCATTCGCGCCAATATTCCGGTGCGGATTCGCAGCAGCATGAACCCGGAACTCCCCGGCACGCTGGTTTCGGATCGGCGCACCGATCGCTTCGATGGCGTCAAGACCGTCACCTCGATCGCCGAGATGGCGCTGGTCACGATCGAAGGGCGCGGCATGATCGGCGTGCCCGGTATTGTCGGCCGCGTGTTCACGGCCACGGCCCGCGCCGAGGTCAATGTGTACATGATTTCGCAGGCGAGTTCCGAGCAGAACATCACCTTTCTCGTGCGTGAGCCCGACAGCGAGCGCGTCACCGCGACGCTACACGAAGAATTCGACAACGAACTGCGTCGCGGCAAAATCGACCGTATCGACACCCGGACGCCGGTGGGCATCCTGGCCATCATCGGCGAAGGGATGAAAGGCACGCCAGGCATCAGCCGACGGCTTTTCGCCGCCCTCGGCGCGAGCCGCATCAACGTGCTGGCCATCGCACAAGGCAGTTCGGAGTTGAACGTGTCGGTCGTCGTCGACCAACAGGACCTGCATCGGGCTGTCGGCGCGGTCCACACGCGCTTCGGCCTGACGAGCGACACCCACGTGTTCCTGCTCGGCAAGGGGTTGATCGGCCGAACGCTCCTGCAGCAACTGCTGGCCAGCCGCGAGCGCCTGCATCGCGACCACGGGCTGTCGCTGAAGGTCGTGGGCGTGGCGGGACGCAGCGAATGGCTGTTCGATCCTCACGGCCTGTCCGACGAAACGCTGACCGGCATCGCGGCGGGCGCATCGCTCCTCGAACTGGGCGGCGAAGCACGGCCTACGAATGAGAAAATCGTCGCCGCCCTCAGCGAAACGCGACGCCTCGACGTCGTGCTGTGCGACGTCACCGCGGCCGAAACCGGCGATCTGCATCACGCGGCGCTGACGGCGGGGATTCACGTTGTCGGCGCCAACAAAAAACCGCTCTCGGGGTCGCTGGCGGACTACGAGGCGATCCGTGCCGAAGCGGCGCGCCAAGGGCTCGGCTACCACTTCGAGACGACCTTCGGCGCCGGGCTGCCGGTGCTGTTTACCTTGCAGGAACTGCTGGCCACCCACGATCGCGTGCGCCGCATCACCGGTTGTTTCTCCGGCACGCTGGGCTACATCTGCACGGGTTTGCAGGAAGGCCGGCCCCTGTCGGAGATGGTCGTCGAGGCCAAGGAAAAGGGTTTCACCGAGCCCGACCCGCGCGACGACTTGTCCGGCCTGGACGTGGCCCGCAAGGCGCTGATCATCGCGCGGGAAATCGGCATGAAAATCGAAATGGACGAACTGGAGTTGGCATCCTTCGTACCCGCCGAGTTCATGGACCTGCCCGATGTTGAGACTTTCCTGGCCCGCCTGCCCGAACTCGACGAGGCGTTTGCCCGCCGCGTTCAGGAAGCCGAAAATGACGACAAGGTGCTGCGCTACGTCGCGGAGATCACGCCGGAGAAAGTCACCGTCGGCCTGCGACCCGTCCCGCGCGAAAGCGCTACGGGGCAGCTTTTCGGCCCGGATAACGTGCTGGTGTACGAAACCGAACGCTACGCGGAAAACCACCTGGTCATACGCGGCCCCGGCGCCGGAGCACAAGTAACCGCCGCCGGCGTCTTCGGTGACATCCTCAAGATCGCGAGGCATGTATGAGTGGCGATTGGATACACCTATCCGCGCGGGCAAGCTGCGAAGTAACGTTCGCCGACATTCGCAAAGCGAGGCATGTATGAACGAGGATTGGGTACGCATTTTCGCACCGGCAACTGTCGCCAACGTCGGCCCCGGCTTCGACTGCTTCGGGTTCCCGCTCGAAGCGCCCGGCGATGTCGTGGCCGCCCGCGTAGCCGCCGAGCCCGGCGTGCGCATCACGGGCATCACCGGTGACGACGGTGCGCTGCCCTACGACATCGAGCGCAACACCGCCGGACGCGCCGCCTTGTCAGTGTGGGCGAGCATGCCCGCATCAGCCGATCGCGGCCTGGAGATCCGCATCGAGAAAGGCCTGCCGCCGTGCTCCGGCATGGGTAGCAGCGCCGCCAGCGCCGTGGCCGGGGCCGTAGCCGCCGCCACGGTAGCGATGGCCGTCGCCGGTGTTCCCTACGACCGCACGCGCGTGCTTTCCGCCGCACTGGACGGTGAGGCCGTCGCCGCCGGTGCGCGGCATGCCGATAACGTGGCGCCCGCGTTGTTGGGCGGCTTCACGATCGCGCGGCCCGGTGATCCGCCGTCGATTGCCCGCCTTGAACCGCGGCTGCCGCTATGGTGCGCGGTGGTGATGCCGGCTTTTGCGGTCCCGACAAAAGTGGCCCGTGACGCCCTGCCCGCACACGTGCCGATGGCCGATGCGACCGCCAACGTGGCGCACGCGGCGACACTCGTGGTAGCCCTGCTGGAAGGCAATGCGGATCTGCTGCGCGCAGCATTTAGCGACCGCTTGGCCGAACCTTATCGCGCTCGCTTCATACCGGGCTTTGCCGAGGCGAAATCCGCCGCGCTCGCCGCGGGAGCCTACGGGTGTTCGATCAGCGGCGCGGGGCCGTCGCTGTTTTGCCTGGCGGGAGAGCGCGAGACCGCCGCCGCGTCTGCCGCACAGATCGCGAAGGTATTCGCCGACCACGGTCACGCCGCCGAGACTTTTCTTTCGCCCCTCAGTCTGCAAGGAGCGCGTCGCTTATGAACGAGCCGTTGACCCACTTACGTTGTTTGGACACCGGCAAGCTGTACGACGCGCGCGAGGTTCGCTATCGCAGCGACACCGGCGCGCTGCTGGAAGTCGTACACGACTTGGACCGCCTGCGCGCACTCCACCCGGATTTGCGGGAACTGTTCGCCCGCCGCATGGGCACAACGCAGCGGCCCTACCTGTCGGGCGTCTGGCGCTATCACGAGTTGATTCTGCCGGAGTTGCCGCCGGCGGACGTCGTCACCAAACCCGAAGGCAACACGAACCTCTACCACAGCGCCAAGCTTTCCGCCGCGTTCGACACCAAGCGTTTGCACCTGAAGCATGAGGGCGAGAATCCGACCTTGTCATTCAAGGATCGCGGCATGACCGCGGGCGTCTCGTGGGCGCATCACCTGGGGCAAAAGGTTGTCGCATGCGCGTCGACCGGCGACACCTCGGCTGCGATGGCCGCGTATGCGGCGCAGGTCGAGGGCATGCAGAGCGTGGTGTTTTTGCCGCGGGGAAAGATCAGCGCCGAGCAGTTGTCGCAGGCCATCACCTACGGTGCGCGGACGTTGGCGCTGGATACCGATTTTGACGGCTGCATGCGGCTGGTGCAGGCGGTCACGGCCAAGCATCCGGTCTACCTGCTCAACTCGATGAACCCTTTCCGCATCGAAGGTCAAAAAGCGATCGGCCTCGAGGCGATCCAACAGCTTGACTGGCAGGTGCCGGACTGGTTCGTCATTCCGGTGGGCAACGCAGGCAACATCAGCGCGCTCGGCAAGGGCCTGTGGGAAGCGCTCGAGTTGGGCATCATCGACCGCCTGCCGCGCATTGCGGGCATTCAAGCGGCCGCGGCAGATCCTTTCTATCGCAGTTACGAAACCGGCTTTCGGGAGAAGATCACGCGGCAAGCCGGCCCCACCTTGGCCAGCGCCATTCGGATCGGCAACCCGGTCAGCTACGAGAAAGCCCGCGGCGTCGTACAGCGCTTCGACGGTGTGGTCGCCCGGGTCGACGAAGGTGAGTTGATGGACGCCAAAGCCCTCGCCGACCGTTGCGGCGTAGCGGTTTGCCCGAACTCGGGCGTCGCCCTGGCGGGCTTGCGTCGGTTGCGGGCCGAGGGCGTGATCGAAGCGGGCCAATCGGTCGTGGTGATTCTCACGGCGCACGGCGCGAAGTTCTCGCAGGTTGGCGTCGATTACCACACGGGGGCGCTGCCGGACTTGAGGCCGCACGCGGCCAACCCGATTGTGGAACTGCCGGCGGAGGTTGAGGCGATTGAGCGCGCGCTCGGCCTGGTCTGATTCGACGTCGTCCGAACGCGAAAAGCCCGCCGGTATCCCGCCCGATGTTGACGCCTCGGGACGGCTCGCCTAGCATCGATTCACCAACAAGAGGGAGCGGAAGCTTGGCCGAGACAAAACCCGCCGCGCCGCGGCGTGACGGCGACCTGGATTGGATCAAGGGCATCGCGTGTATTTTCATGCTGATGCTGCACGCGGTCGTGATGATCGGCGTGCCCAACCGTCATGTGCTGTGGACGGTGCAATTTCAATTCATTCATCAGTTCTACGCTTGGTTTTTCATGGCTTCGGGCATGAACGTATGGCGGTCGGTGTCGCGGGATATGAACCGCGACCGGCGGCGTGCCCTGACCTCGTATATGCTCATGACGGCCGCGCTGTTCGGGCTCGGCATCGTCTACAGCATGAACCGGCGCATGCTCGGCCAGATGGAGCTCTTCCAGGGCGTGGCGGCATGCACAGCGATTTCGTACCTGATTTTGCGCCGCAACTGGCCGAACTGGTCGCTGATCGTCGTCTCGGTGCTGCTGTTCGGCGCGACGGCCAATTGGAGCTATTTCTACTACGACATGCTGCCGGCGGGGAAAATCGACGCTTTGATCCCGCAGCTTTTCGACGCGCAGACCTGGCACGATTACCCGCTGGTCATCAACGCGAAAGCCCTGCAGGCCTCGTTCGCCAACGCCGAACTGCGCCCGCTGGTCGTCGACCGCCTACATCGATTGTTCAACCTGTTGGTGATTCACGAGTACCCTTATTGGAAGCGCTTTTTGTTCGTGCACTTCTCGCTGCTGCCGTGGGTCGCCTGGTTCCTGCTCGGCGGCGTGCTGATGCGCCTGGCGGGCAGTCGCCACGAGAAGTGGCTGTATCTGTTGTTCGGCGGATTTCTCGCGGCGTCGTTTTACGCGCCGTGGTACGTGCCGCGAATCCAAATGGACTTCTACTTTCGCGGCAAGATCGACTTCCTGTTTTGGTCTTCAGGCATTGCGGGCATTTCCATTTTGCTGACGCGGCGCTTCTACAAAGGCCGGTTGAAGATCAACAAGGCAATTGAATTCATCGGCCGCGAATCATTTATGATATTTATACTCCAGTGGATATTCGTCGACTTCGTGTGCCTGCCGCTGAGCTTGTTCGGCGGCCGGACCGGAGCGGCGACGTGGAAAGTATTTCCGCTGGCGCAGATCGGCACGGTGCTGGTCACGTTTTATCTAGCGCGATTTTTCGCGCAACGGCGTGACGCCAACATCTTGAAGCCGAGCTATTTTCGCTTTTGGGGAATCTTCACGCTCATTTTCGGCGTTGTGGTTAGCGCCACGTATTGGAGCCGGCCCATCCTTTCGTGGTTCCTATCCTACCCGCTGATCATCGGCGTGGGCATGTTGTTCCCCGCCGTGCGGTTGCTGATCCGCCAGGTTATGATGCCGAAAAAGAAACAGCCTGAAGGCTGCTGAAACGGGAGGAAACGCGATGCCCCAAACCAATCGTCCCCTGGAAGGTGTCAAGATCCTGGACCTCAGCCGCTTGTTGCCCGGCCCTTTCTGTACGCAACTGCTGGCCGACCTGGGCGCCGACATCGTGAAAGTGGAAAGCCCCGACGGCGGCGACTATATGCGCAACATGCCGCCGCGGGTCAACGAACAAGGGGCGTACTTCCTCGCCGTCAACGCGGGCAAGCGCTCAATCACGGTCGACTTGCGCAGCCCGGCCGGCCCGAATGCGCTGCGCGCTTTGCTCGAAACCTTCGACGTACTGCTGGAAGGTTTTCGGCCGGGCGTCCTTACCCGTTTCGGTCTGGGACACGAACAACTGCAAAGTGAATTCCCGCGCTTGATCTACGCTTCGCTCAGCGGCTTCGGCCAAACGGGTCCGCTACGGCGTAAGCCCGGCCACGACGTGAACTACCTGGCGCTTACCGGGGGCCTCAGCATCACCGGCAACGCCGACGGCGAACTCGTGATCCCGGGACACCAGATCGCCGACGTGAGCGGCGCCCTTTACACCGCAGTGGCCCTTTTGGCGGCGGTGATTCGGCGCGATAAAATCGGGCGCGGCAGCTACGTCGATGTCGCCCTGGCCGATAGCGCTCTGGCTCTGATGGCGATGACCTACGCCGAATATTTTCAGTCGCAAACGCCGCCCACCCCCGCGGGGCACCCGGTGACCGGGCTGCACGTCTGCTACCACTTGTATCGCACCTCGGATGATCGCCACATGGCACTTGGCGCGTTGGAGCCGAAATTCTGGCAGGCGTTTTGCGAAGCGGTCGGCCGGACCGATCTGATTGCCGAGGGGTACACGCCGGCGCGGCGCGGCAACCCGGTGTACGAAACCGTGTGTGAAATCTTCGCCGGGAAGACGCAAGCGGAATGGGTGCGGGAATTGGGCGAAGTCGACTGCTGCTGTGAGCCGGTGTTGAACCTCGCCGAAACAGCTCACCACCCACATTTCACCGGCCGCGGTTGTTTCCAGGAAACGGAGCACCCGACCGGGGGCACGTATCAGCGCTTGAAGTCGCCGTTGCGCTTCGATCCGCCCGCACACCCCGCGGATGGACCGGCCCCGGCGCTGGGCGCACACACAAAGGCCGTGTACGCCGAAGCCGGCGTCACGGCCGAAAAGTTTGAAGAATATCGACAAGCGGGCGCGTTCGGGCCGCTTACCGACGAGACTACTTAGACGTCACCTTGTCGGTGGCCTTGTTCAAGAAGGCTTCCGGATCGGCCTCGAACTTACTTACGCAGCCGGGGCAGCAAAAGTAAACGTACTGACCGTTATGTTCGGCAGAATCCGTCTTTTCGGTGATCGTGAACGAGCCGCCCATCACCGGACAAGTCGCCATGGTACCCGGCGCTTGCGGCGCGTCAAAGGACGTGGGCGCCTGCGCAGCGGCCATCTTCTCAGCGGCAGCTTTCTTTCCGCTAAGACAATCGCCACCGGCGAAGGCCGCGGCCGCTCCCACGAGCAAGAACATCAAGGCCAGCGCCGTCACGAGGAATTTACGGTCGATTATATTCACCATTTTTCATCTCCTTTTTTTCTCGTTCGTCGTTTTTGTCATGGCAACACTTCAATATGTCTTTTCAACCATAAACGATAGCCATACCGTCCTGATAAGCAAGGGTTCTCGGATCTATTTTTCATCGTCGTCGTGTTTTTCTACGGCAAGCGCGGGCTGCGTCGTCCATTTTTTCCAAAGGAAGTAGATGGCCGGGAGAATCACGAGGGTCAATATCGTGGAACTGATCAGCCCTCCGACCATCGGCGCGGCGATGCGTTTCATGATGCGGGTGCCGGTTCCGATGCCGAACATAATCGGCAGCAAGCCGATGGTGGTAGTGGCCACGGTCATCAGCTTCGGGCGCACGCGATCGACCGCCCCGGCCATGACGACTTCCCGCAAGTCCGCCAGGCTGGTGAGCAGTCCCGCGTTTTGTCGTTCGCGGTAGGCGTTGTCGAGGTAGACGAGCATCACCACGCCGGTCTCGGCCGCCAGCCCGGCTAAGGCGATGAAGCCGACGGCCACGGCGACCGACAGGTTGTAGCCCGCGGCGAACATCAGCCAGACGCCGCCGACCAGGGCGAAGGGCAAGGTGAGCATGACGATCAGGCTTTCGCTGATGTTGCGAAAATGCATGAAGAGCAACAGGAAGATGATCGCCAGCGTAAGCGGTACGACTACCCGCAGGCGTTTGGCGGCGCGCTGCATGTACTCGTATTGCCCGGACCATAGCAGCGAGTAGCCCTCGGGCAGTTCGATGTTATCGCCCACCAGTTTTTTCGCCCGCGACACGAAGCCGCCCACGTCGTCGGTATTTAAGTCGATGAACACCCACGCGGTGCGGCGCGCGTTTTCGCTTTTGATGCCCGGCGGGCCTTTGCTGACGCGGATGTCGGCCAGTTGGCCAAGCGGCACGGTGTGGTTCATCTTTGTCATCACCGGCACGCGGCGGAGTTTTTCCGGGCTGTCGCGCAGTTCCCGCGGGAAGCGCAGGTTGACCGGGTAGCGTTCCAAGCCTTCCACGGTTTCGGTGATGTTCATGCCGCCGATGGCGCTGCTAATGACCCGCTGGACATCGCCGACGGTCAGCCCGAAGCGGGCGGCGGTGACGCGGTCGATATCGATATCGATGTAGTTGCCGCCGGTGACTCGTTCGGCGTAGACCGATGACACGTCCTTTTCGCCGCGCAGCAAACCTTCGATTTGTTCGCCGATCTTTCCCAGCGTGGCAAGGTCCTCACCCAATATTTTGATGCCCACCGGCGTTTTAATGCCGGTGGCAAGCATGTCGATACGGGTTTTGATCGGCATCGTCCAGGCATTGGTCAGCCCTGGGAACTGCACCCGGGCGTCCAATTCACGCGTGATGTCCTCGATCGTTTTACCCGGCGGCCATTCGCTGCTTGGCTTGAGAATAATATGGGTTTCGATCATCGAGAGCGGCGCGGGATCGGTGGCGGTTTCGGCCCGCCCGACCTTGCCCAAAACGTGCTCGACCTGCGGATGTGTCTTGATGAGCTTGTCGGTTTGCTGCAGCAGTTCCTTGGCCTTGGTGATGCTGATGCCCGGGGGCGTCGTGGGCATGTAGAGCAAATCGCCCTCGTTGAGCGGCGGCATGAACTCGCCGCCCAGGCGCGTCCACGGCCACACCGTCGCCAGGGCAATCACCAAGGCGATGCCGACGGTGGTCAAGGGTCGCTTGAGAACGGCGCGAATTACCGGCGCGTAGCCGCGAATGAAGAAACGGCTGACCGGGTTGTCTTGTTCCCGGCGGATGCGGCCGCGCACGAAGTAGAACATCAGCACCGGCACAAGCGTCACGGCCAGCAACGCCGAGGCGGCCATGGCGAAGGTTTTGGTGTAGGCCAGAGGCGTGAACATCCGCCCTTCCTGCTGTTGCAGGGAGAACACGGGCAGGAAGCTGATGGTGATGATGATCAGCGAAAAGAAGAGCGCGGGGCCGACTTCCCGCGCGGCGGCGATGACAGTCTCCTGGTGCGTTCGGTCGACGTCTCGTTCCTTGTGCTTATGAAGGTTCTCAACCATCACGACCGCCGCGTCGACCATGACACCAATGGCGATGGCAATGCCGCCGAGACTCATAATGTTGGCCGAGATGCCCAGCAAGCGCATCGCCAGGAAGCTGATGAGGATCCCCACCGGCAACGTGATGATGGCCACGAACGACGAACGAAAATGCAGCAGGAAAAGCATGATGATCAGCGCCACGACGATCATTTCTTCAATCAGCTTGGACCGCAGGGTGTTGATGGCGCGCCAGATCAAACGGGAGCGGTCGTAGGAGGTATGGATTTCGACGCCCGCGGGCAGCCCCTTCTCCAATTCGGCGAGCCGGGTTTTCACGCGGTCGATGACTTCCAGCGTGTTCTCGCCGAAGCGTACGAGGACGATCCCCGCCACGGCCTCGCCCTGCCCGTCGAATTCGATCACGCCGCGGCGGATCTCCGGCCCGATTTGGATGTTGGCCAACTGGCTAAGGAGAATCGGCGTGTGGGTTTGCTTGTTGACGCCGACGGGGATGTTTTCCAAATCCGTTATGGAACGCAGATAGCCGCGCCCACGGATCATGAATTCCGTTTCGGCAATCTCCAGAAGGCGCCCGCCCACATCGCTGTTGGAATCGCGCACGGCGCGGGAAATGTCGCCCAGCCCGACGTTGTACGCCCGCAGGCGTTCGGGATCGACTTCGATCTGATACTGCCGCACGTAGCCACCGACCGAAGCGACTTCCGCCACGCCGGGCACGCTGGTCAGTTCGTATTTCAGATACCAATCCTGCAGCGAACGCAGTTGCGCCAAGTCATGACGATCCGAGGTCAGGGAATAGATGTAAGCCCAGCCGACGCCGGTGGCATCGGGCCCGAGTTGCGGCGTCACGCCTTCGGGCAGGCGGTCGCGGATCGTGCTGAGGTATTCCAGCACGCGACTGCGGGCCCAGTAGAGGTCGGTGCCGTCTTCGAATAGCACGTAGACCATCGAGTAGCCGAACATCGAAAAGCCGCGCACGTTTTTCGCGAAGGGCACAGCGAGCATGGCCGAAGCCAAGGGATACGTGATTTGATCTTCCACCACCTGCGGTGCCTGCCCGGCGTAGTCGGTGAAAACGATCACCTGGACGTCGGAGAGATCGGGAATGGCGTCGACCGGCGTGTCGAACATCGCCCACACGCCCGCCACGATCACGATCAACGTGATGAGGATGACGGCAAAGCGGTTCTCGACGCTGGCTTGGATGATGCGCTCAATCATTTTTTCTTCTCGACCAAATCCATTTTACAGATGGGGCACTGTCCCGGTTCATCTTGTACGACTTCCGGGTGCATGGGGCACCTCCAATAACTATCGGCGGCCATCGCGTTGTGATCGTGGCCCGCGTTTTCATCGTCCCCGGCGGACTTCTTCTTTGCCTCCAAACGCGCGGTGAGAAGTTTTTCCACGGCCTCCTGGAGTTGGCTTTCCGAATCGAGTAGGAACTGACCGCTGGTAACCACTACCTCGCCCGCTTCCAAACCGGAAAGGATTTCCGTGCGGTGATCGTTGCCGGTTAATCCCGTGACCACTTCACGCGCGGAATACTTGCCGCCGCCGGTGGAGACGAAGACGAGTTGCCGCTCGCCGGAATACAAGATGGCTTCGGTCGGAACGGCTAAAACATTTTTCTTGGCTTCCACGTCGATCCACACTGTGGCGAACATGCCGGGTTTCAAGTTGAGGCCGGGATTCGGGAACACAAGCCGGGCACGCAGCGTCCGGGATTGCGGATTCAGGGTCGGATACACGTAGTCGACCTTCCCCTCAAATCGCTTGCCTTTCTGGAACGAGAGTTCCATGCGGGCCGATTGGCCGGGCTTGATCCAAGGCGCGTCGAACTCATAGACCTCCACGTTGGCCCATATCTTCGTCAGGTTGCCGATGCGATAGAGGTCCTGTCCCGCCGCAGCCTGCGAGCCCCGCACCACGTTTTTATGCAACACGAACCCGCTCTGCGGCGACGGTATGGAGACGCTGCGAATCGGCTTCATGGTTTTTTCGAGGTGCCGACTGAGCCACGAGCCGCCCATGAGTAAATCGAGTTTTGTTCGCGCACTCTCCGTGAGCGGCGCGTCGGTCCCCGCTGCGGTCAGAGCCTGCAGAAACTCCTCCTGCGCCTGCACCAAATCCGGCGAGTAGATGCGGAACAGCGGTTGCCCCGCCTTGACGCTCATGCCGGTTTCGTCGACGTAAATCTGCTCGACCCACCCCGAGAAGCGCAGGTTGACCACCGAGAGGGCATCCTCGGCCACATCAATTTCGCCAAGGGTGCGGATGGTACGCGTCAGGTCTCCGCGTTCGACGTGCTCAACACGCATCCCCATGTTCTGAACCGTCACGGGGTCGATCACGATGGATTTTTTCGCGCTGTCGGTCGCGTGATCCTCGTGCGTATCCATCCCGGCGGCGTCATCCGGCGTTGGCGTGTCCTTCATCGGCACAAGGTCCATATGACAGATCGGGCACACGCCCGGCTCGTCCTGCACGACGTGCGGATGCATGGGGCATGTGTAAAGAGTTCCCGCCTCTTCAGCGGGCGCCGGGCGTTGGATCAACGCCAGCGCCACGACCAAGGCGAGTACCGCTATGAGAATCGCGCGTTTCATTTTTTCACTCCCGCATCAGGCAAGTCGGCGCCAACCAGCGCCTCCACCTGTGCTTGCCGCAAATGGGTTTCCACGACGGCCGTCACGGCCTGCCGCTCGATGTCCAACAAGCCCACTTCCGTACCGTATAGCGTGGCGAAATCCGCCGAGCCGACGCGGTAGGCCGAGCGTGTGGACTCCAGCGCGCGGTTCTGGTCGGGTCCGATTTTATTGCGATAGACCTGCGCTTTTTCGTAAGCACGACGCCAGGATGCCAGCGCGGTGGCCAGTTGGCCGCGTAGGTCGTCAGCCACAGCGCGGCGCTCGTGCTGCGCCGCTTGCGCCCGAGCCAGCTTTTCTTTCTTCGCCGCCCCCCACCCTTGGCCGTGCAACAGCGGCAAGGAGAAGGCGATGCCGAATGTCAAAAAATCGTCGCCCTCGTCGCGGACCATGCCGTCGGGTCCGACAATCTCCTCCCGCACGCGATACCCCACCCACAAGGACGGATCCGGCCAGGCTTCATACCCGGCCCGCTCGGCTTCGGCCTGCTCCGCGCGCGCTTTTTCCGTCCAAAAGTTCAGCAGAGGGCGCGCGTCACGCGCCTGTTCCCACAAATCCGCGGCGGCCGGCGCGACGGGTTCGAGAAGCCCGGGCGTCTGTATCGGCGTACCCGGATCGCGAGCCAAAAGGGCGTTGAGCATGGCGCGGTGCTCAACTTCGCCGCGCGCGAATTCGGCGAGGTCGTCACGCAAACGCTCTTCCAGAACCGCCAGGCGCAGCAAGTTGTGCTGTCCGGTCGCGCCGACCTGGAACTTGATACGCACCATGGCGACCAGTGTGGCGGCCTGCTCCAGGTGCCGTTCGGTGATTTGCTGAAGGAGTCGATTGCGCGCCAATTCGTAGTAGTGCTTCGTTACCGCGAAGCGCAGTTGGTTTACTTTCTCGGCACGCTCCCATTGGGCCGCGGCGGTTAGATATTCGCTACCGGCGCGACGTTTGTCGGCTTTACCGGGAAAGGGAAACGGTTGGGTCAGTTTGAACTGCACGCCGCTCATGGGCGATTCATCCAACGCCAGGGAGTCAACAGGGACGTTGCTGTATTCGACCGCAAAGACCGGGTTCATCCAGCCGCCCGCCCGACGGGTGGCATGGCGCTGCGCGTCGATGCGAGCGTCCAACGCAGCGGGCGACCCGTGGGCGCGCCACGCCTCGGAGACCAAATCATCCAGCGTTTGTGCATGCGCTGCGGTTGGCAGAACGAGAACAATCCAAAGCAACCACGCGGAGAGGTCTTTTTTTCTCATCTCTATTCCTCCAATAACGTGAGGAAATTTCGAATCGGGAGCGCATTCTTGGGGTCGTTTTTTTGTTGCCCGCCGCTTTCGTTTTTCTCGCCGTTTTCGCTTTTTTTATCGCTGCATTCTTCGCGTGCAGATAAATCCTTTATTTTGAGGATTATTCTCAATAAAGGTAATCATTAAATCGTCTGGTCAAGGCCTTAATCGGAGAAATTCGTCGCTCAGGTTCCAGAAGCCTTCGCACCTTAAATGACAAAACCACCCCACGCTTTGAACGCGGTGGTGGTCTCGGTTCAGCTTGAACCGTCGTCGGACGTCGTTTACTAAGCCGCCGGAACCATGGCGGAGCAAAAGCCAAGGATCGCAATTGACATGATAAGCAATCCAGCGCCCCACCAGAAACCTGACAGGCTTTTGGAAACGAGATCGCGGTCTGCAACCGCTCTAGGCATAACCGACCCTCCCCGAAAAATCTTCCTCTGACATGGATAATATAACAAAGAAACTCGCAATGTCACGGGGTGAAATGTTATTTTTATTTCCTTTTATTTTCTGATAGTTAGCAGGCATTGTCTAGATTTTGGATGACCATGTTATTTTGATAACGTCCAAAACGGCGGTGAAATCAGCACGATTCGCCTCAATTCCATAAGTTACTGAAATAAGCCACTTTTCTATATTAGCGCGATAACCTCTAAAATTTCTACGTTTTTGGCCTTTCGTGGATGGCTCATTCGACCTATCGGCCAATATTTGTATATTTCGGACCTTTACTTGTAATGCTTATAGGTGTCCCAAACTGTCGCATCGCTCCTGCACAACTCACAAAACGGGGTTTCCCCAAAGGGTATAGAAAAGCCCCGGAAGGCCGAAGCTTTCCGGGGCGTGAGGATTCTATGGATGTAAGCTGCCGGCTAACTTTCGATCACGAATTCCACTCGGCGGTTCGCCTCGCGGCCTTTGTTGGTGTTGTTATCAGCGATCGGCTTAGTTTCACCGTAGGCTTTCACTTCGAGATTCTCGGCGGGAATACCCTTTTTGATAAGGTAGTTCCGGACCGTGTCGGCGCGCTGTTGCGACAACTTCATGTTGTAGGCGTCGTTTCCGACGTTCGAGGTGTGACCTTCGACGGTGATTTTCTTGTATTCGCACAGTTGGCCGATTTGCTCGACCACGTCATCCAACACGGCGTAGGACTCGGGCCGCAGCTGGGCCGAAGCGATGTTGAATTGGACCTTGCCCTTCTTCTCCAGTTTCGTCCGAAGCTTGAAAGTGTAGATGTTGTTTTTGTTTTTCTCGATGCCGACGGTCGTGCACAAGGTTTCGTGCCCCGCGGCGCGAATCATCAGCGTGTGCTCGCCCGGCGACCACTTCTCGCTGAGCTTGCCGGCCGGGTTGTCGTAGGATTTCTTGTCGCTGTCCCGATCGAAGATCAAGGTGCTGGCCACCTGCTCACCGGTATCATTATCGATGACGATGATCGTCAACATCGTGGGCGGCACGACCGGGATCTTCTTCAGGGTTAAGGTAATTGTCTTGGATTCGTCCACGGCGATTTCCACCGCCTGCGTGTCGGACTCGTAGCCCCCGCGATCGGCGGTGATGGTGTAGAGGCCGGCGGCCACTTCCGCCTTGTACTCCCCGGAGGAGTCGACGTTGAAGTCGTCTTCCTGGCCGTCGAACGCCACATCGGCGGCGATTTCGGCACCACTTTCGTCGACGGTGCGTACGGTGATAATGCCGTCGGTTTTCTCAGGCCGTTCGTACGTATAGTCGATACCGGCCAAGACACGGTAGGCGGGTGTGCCCACACCGCGGGAGACTCCCGGACCGGCGCCGGCGATCAAACGCGGGCCGCGTTTACCGAACTGGTAGCGAAGCGTGCCCAAAACTTCCTGAGCCAGGGGGCGATAAGCGTCGGTATCTTGAACATCAAAGTACTTGCCGAAGTATTCGACCGAAAGCCCGAAGCCGTTATCCCAATCTTTCGAGACACCGGCGGCCCAGGTGATGGCGTCGCCCACGTCGGTGCCGAACAACATCGACTTACCGCGATAGAGATAGCCGCCGTTGAGGCCGATGTTGATGGGGCCGAAATCGTGCTCGATGGTTGTGCTGCCGCCACCGGTGGTACGGCCTTCACCGAGGAAGAGATCGGGCTCTCCGGTGGGAAAGATGACGTAGGGCGTAATGGCCCAGTTCAGCCAGTGTTTTTCCTGCTTGAGCAGGCCGAATTTAATCGCCGCGCGTACGTCACCGAAAACGAATTCGCCTTCGGGATCCTCGTCCTCAAGATCCAGCGGCGAAAGGATGCCCTGTTTCGCGGCTTCGTCAGGATCGGTCAGGAGGGTCATGTTGCGATGATTAATGTAGTGCACGGGGATATCCACGCCGAGACTAAGGAAATTCCACGTGCCGAACGCGAGCATCAAGTTACCGGTAAACAGGTCCTCGATGTAGTTGAAGTTGGGCTCGTCGTTGTCGTAGTCCACCAGCAGTTCGGCCGTGTAGTTGGCCAACAACCCGACGTGAAAACCGAGGGTGCCCAGCGTGTCGCCGTCATCGAAGGAGATGAAACTGCCACCGAAAATCGACGGGCGAAACAGTTGGATGTTCAGGAGTTCGTCCGGGTCAAATTCCTCGTTGTTATCTTGCGCCATCACGGTCGGCGCAAGTAGCCCCACAACGAGAACAAACACAGGAATTAAGAGATATTTTTTCATACTATTCTCCCTTTTTTCTAGGACGCTGAAGCCCGTCGACCTTAAAAAATACTGAGGTAAAAACCCCATAGGGGAGACTATTTTTTTAAGGTTGGCAGGGCGTACATCATCCCTCCAGTTCATTTAATTACGTTCCAATCGGTTTCAAATTGTACCGTAATCTCAATTTGAGGGTTGTCAACGAATGGCGTTTTTTTTTCTCGGCCTTCCACGCTTTGCTTTTGCCGCTTACAAGCCTACAATTGAAGCGTTGCCTAACGTTTTCGGATAGTTTTGGCCCGGCAGGAGGTTGCATGCCCGGCAGTTGCTTCGGCAGGATATTCGTCGTTACGACATTTGGAGAATCCCACGGTCCGGCCATTGGCGCCATCGTGGACGGCGTGCCCGCCGGTCTGCCACTTAACGAAGCGATGATACAGGAAGATTTGGATCGGCGGCGACCCGGCCGCAGTTCGCTCGTTTCGCCGCGGCAGGAAAAAGATATCGTCCGCATTCTGTCCGGCGTGTTCGACGGCAAGACCACCGGCACGTCGATCGGGCTGCTAATTGAGAATCGGGACGCTCGCTCCGGCGATTACGATAAGGTCAAAGATACGTTCCGCCCCGGCCACGCCGATTACACCTACGAACAAAAGTACGGCAGGCGGGATTGGCGCGGCAGCGGCCGCTCCTCGGGCCGCGAGACCGCCGCGCGCGTCGCCGCCGGTGCAATCGCCCGACAGGTCCTCGATCGCCTCGGCATCGAAGTGATCGGCGCGGTGGCCGAAATCGGCGGGGTCGCGGTCAACCTGGCCGACGACGACTGGCGTGAGTTCCGCGACGAGCCCCTGCGTTGTCCGGACCCGGCCGCGAAAGTGGAAATCGAAAAGCTGCTGCTTCGCGTCATCGAGCAAGGCGATTCGGTCGGCGGGATCGTCGCGATTAAGGCCACGGGCATGCCGGCTGGGCTCGGCGAGCCGGTATTCGACAAACTCGACGCACGGCTCGGCGCGGCGATGATGTCGATCGGCGCGGTCAAGGGCGTGGAAATCGGCGACGGATTCGCGGCCGCCCGGCACCAGGGGAGCGAGGCCCACGACAGCATGCTGAGGCCGGGAGTATACGAATCGAACCACGCCGGCGGCATGGTCGGCGGGATTTCCAACGGCGCCGACATCTTTTTACGCGTCGCCGTCAAGCCCACTTCGTCGATCGCCAAGGCGCGAAACACAATCGACCGGAGCGGAAAAAGAACGCAGGTTGCGGTGGAGGGCCGACACGACCCGTGCATTGCGCCACGGCTGGTAGCTGTGGCCGAAGCGATGACGTGTCTCGTGCTCGCTGATTTCGTGTTGCTGCAGCGAGCCCGTAGCGGCTTCGCGGAGGCTGAGCCCGAGTGAGCGCTAGGGCGCCGATTTGGAGCATCACCACGACGCAACACCCGATTCGTATCGGCCGCGGAATGCGTGAGACAATCGCGGAGTTCCTGCCGCCGTGGATCGCGGCGATCGGCGTGGTTGCCGACGAAACCGTCGCGGAACTTCATGCCGCCACCCTTCTCGACTTGCTTCCTAAAGAGATTCCACGACATTTGTTCGTCTTTCCGCCGGGCGACGAAAACAAAAGCCGCGAGATCAAAGCCCGGCTCGAAGATGAGATGGTCGCCGCCGGCCTGGGCCGCGATGGTCTTCTTATTGCCTTAGGCGGCGGCGTCACGTTGGACCTAACCGGGTATATCGCGGCGACGTACATGCGCGGAATCCCCTGGCTGGCCATGCCCACGACGCTGCTTGGTGCGGTTGACGCGGCGATCGGCGGTAAGACCGGCGTCAATACGAGCGGGGGGAAAAACATGGTCGGGGCATTCCACGCCCCGCTGGCGGTGTTGGTGGATTTGGACTTCCTCGCCACCTTGCCGCGCGTCGAAATGCAAAACGGCTTGGCCGAGATGGTGAAACACGCGGTCGTCGCCGACAGGATGCATCTAGACGAGTTGGTGGCGCTGGGTCGACTCGATGAAGGCCGCGACTTGGACGCGCTCGGCCGCGCCATTCATCGCTCGGCGCAAATCAAGGCCCGCATCACCGAAGCCGATCCGCGTGAGGGCAACCTACGGCAGACGTTGAATCTCGGCCACACGTTCGCGCACGCGATCGAAAAAGTGACGCATTTCGGTACGCCGCACGGTCTTGCCGTGGCGATCGGCGTGGCGGCGGCCTGTCGTCTGGCGACGAAACTGGGACGCTTGTCGGATCGCGAGCGGGACACGGTGTTACTCGCTCTGCGCGGTCTCGACCTGCCCACCGAACTGCCCCCGGGCTGCACGCCGGAGGCGATTTGGGACGCTACCGCCACCGACAAAAAGAGCCGCGGCGGTCACGTGCGTTTCGTGCTGCCCGCGACGATCGGAAGCATCGTGCGTGACGACACGGGCAACTACGGATATTTGGTGGAGCGCGATGCCGTGCTGTCCGTATTACGGGACATGAAGGAGGGAGGCGATGATCCGCATTAATGTGCCCGCCTCCAAAAGTCTGACTCAGCGCGCGTTGCTCCTTGCAGCTTTATCCGATTGCGAAACACGCCTCGTCTCTCCGTTGGATTGCGACGATTCCCGCGTTTTGTCCGAAGCTCTGGTCTCGCTCGGTGCCCGTATCGAGAAAGACACCGACGCGTGGCGCGTTCAGCCGCCGGATATCTTTCGCCCTCCGACGCGACCGTTGAAGCTCGGCAACGCGGGCACAGCGGTTCGCTTCATCACCGGCCTGGCGCCGCTACTTCCCGGATCGTTCGTCGTCGACGGTGACCCGGCGATGCGCCGCCGCCCCATGACCGGCTTGCTGGCCACCCTTGGTGAAATGGGGGTGGAAGTGGTCGAGATGGGGAAGCCGTGTTGCCCGCCGATCATGCTTAACCCCGGGCCTCTGGAACAAGTGCCCGCCGAAGTTTCCCTGCGCGCCGGCGGTTCGAGCCAGGAGCTATCGGCCTTGTTGATGATGGGCTGCCGCCTGCCGCGCGGCCTAGTCGTCCACCTGGAAGGCAGGTTCCCTTCGCGCCCTTATGTAAGGTTGACCATCCAAACGCTTCACGCTTTCGGCATCGACCTGCGAACCTCGCAACAGGAGATTATTGAAATACCACCCAAGATGCCGCACACGGCGGAATTCACGATCGAAGGCGATTGGACCAGTGCGAGTTACCCGCTGGCGGCCGGTTGGTTGATGAATCAGCCGGTCGAAGTCGACAATCTCGATCCGCAGTCCGAGCAAGGCGACCGCATTTTCAAGCGATTGCTTCAGCGACTTGGTCAATCGGGCGATCAAGTATTCAGCCTGCAGGACGCGCCGGACATCGTGCCGACGGTCGTGGCTTGCGCATTGTTCGCGCAGGACGTGACGGAAATCACCGGCGTGTCGCATCTGCGTATTAAGGAAAGCGATCGTCTCGCGGTGCTTGCGAGGGAAACGGCCAAGCTCGGCGCCGATGTTCGCGAACTGCCTGACGGTATACTCGTTCGCCCGCGGCCCTTGCACGGCGGCGTACAGTTGAACCCCGCCGGGGATCACCGTATGGCGATGGCGTTCGGGTTGATTTCACTGCGCGTGCCCGACTTGGTTGTCGCCAACCCGGATTGCGTCACGAAATCGTATCCGGGTTATTGGGATATGCTGGCGCGATTCCGCTGAGGCGGTTGTTGTTTGTTGGTGGCCAAGCAAGCGAATTTACAGGGGCAATTGGGGGGAATCCAACGCCCGTCGTCTTGACACTCGCTTGCCGTCAATCCTATAGTGCCCAAACCGTTCAAATGTGGCGACACTTAGGCGGGAGTCTCAATGCCGATACGTTTTTTGCGCCTTTTTACAGTGGTTGCATTTGCCCTTTTGGCGTTCACGCCGCCGGCCGCAGCCGACAGTCTTGTCAGCTTGATGGGCTGGCCCTATGACATCGCCGGCGCCCCGGGGCTCGAATATGCGTCTCCTTACCAACAAGGTACCAACGCCATCCCGCGACGGGTAACCAAAATCGTGTACCCGGTTGTGGGCTTGCCGGCATTGGTCACGCGCGGTCAGACGTTAACGGTATTAGTCCAGGAACCGGAAGAGGCTCTGGAAGACGTGGGGTTGTGGCGCGCTCGGCTCGTTACCGCCTTTCGCAACCGACTCGACGATTACGCGCCGGTTGGCGACGCCGTCGGGCAGGAATACGACCTGGATATCCTCAGCGTCACGTTCGACGCCGAAGTCGGCATCTACACGTTGCGATGCCAGGTTTCCGCGCAAACGCCGACCGATATTTTCGCCATTCATGTTTCCAACCCCGCGTTTTCGGACATCCAACCCGCTGCGGTGCGCGTTCGAGAACCCGGCAACACGATTCGCTTCGTCCATTTAGCCAACGCGAAAACGGCGGATCCCTTTGGGCAGGATGAAGACAACGAACTGAGCAACCGTCGTTACCCGAACGCGGGCTTGGACGGACGCTCCGCCGATTTGCTGCGCCAAGAAGTGCTGAACGAGTTGGCGTTGCTGCGGCCCGACTTCGCGGTATTCGGCGGTGATCTGGTTTGGGGCGGCGATTACGCCGGAGAAAACGACGACTTCATGCGCGTGGTGCAGAACACGCAAACGCCGCTGTTCATGCAACCGGGAAACCACGACGGCTACGCGTGGTTCAACGGCAACGAACTTAAGGAAGACGGTCTGGAATTTTACGCCCGGTCTTTCGGCCCTCCCTATTACAGTTTCGATGTGGACGAGTTCCATTTTGTCTGCCTCAACAGCTACGACGGCGCGGCGGCGCGGCGGCAGTACGGCCGCTTGATCCTGGCCCTGCCGGCCGATAACAAGGGCGGTTTTCTCAGCGAGGCGCAACTGGCGTGGCTTGCCGAAGACCTGGCCGTCGCCGATGCGGCCGGTCAAACCACGTTGTTGTTCATGCATCACGACCCGCGCGGCCCCTACACGGCCAATCGTCCTTTCGGCACCGAATCCTGGGACTCGCTGGAAACCGAGGCGTGGAACATGGAGTCTCCGCAATGGGATTCAAACACGCAGGACGGTATCGCCAACGAGAGCGAGCAGTACAACACCGGCGTGCGGCTGCTGCAATTAGCCCTGGATTACAACGTCAGTCACGTGTTCATCGCCAATTACCATGCCGACAAGATCTGGACCTACGGTCCCGGCGAAGCGATCACCGACCGCGACGGCAACGCCGTGGGCACGCTGCTGGCGTTGAATGATTTCACCGTCGTGCAAACGACGACGGCGACGGCGGGCGTGACACCCGACACCGGCAAGTTGGAATACGACGGCTATCGCGTCGTCGAATTGGCGGACGGCGACGTCACGTCGCTCAACTACCTACCCGGAGCGCTACAGAGCGTACCGGCCGGCAACCTCTGGAGCCGCGACCTCAACAACAACGGGGATACGCAATCGGCAACGGTGGAAGTCACCAACGGCCTACCCGAGCAAACGACGGTGAATCTTGAGCTTTATCTCGCGCCCGCGCCCGCGGGCTATAAAATCGTGCGCAGCGACACCCTCCAAGCCGTACCGATCGCGGATTTCGGCATCGGAAGTGACGGGCAAGTAGTGCTTTACGCCAAAGCCACAATCGACGGCATCGGCGGGACGATTCCGGCCGCAGTGGGCGGCGAGGTTCGCGTCGTGTTCACCGCGCAACCGCACGCCGAAAACCTGGCGCCCGCGGCGAGGCTCTCGGCTTCGTCCGACGACGGCATCACGTGGATCTTCGACGCCGCCGACAGCGTCGACCCAGACGGGGCCGATCTCCGCTACTTCTGGAACTTCGGCGACGGCTACACCGGCCTCGGTCCGCAGACCACCCACACCTACACCTCCGGTGGCGCAACAATCCTCACCCTAACCGTTTTGGATGAAAACGGCGGCTGGGGGCTTGCCAAACAAGTCCTTGATGTGGACGAAATAAATTTGGACACCGACCACGACGACGAAGAAGACCTCTGCGGCGAGTGCGGCGCGACAAGCGTGCCCGATCGGGCCGGGGTCTTTTTGCTGATATTCGTGTTGGGAAGCGTACTGTGGCTCCGCGTCCGTAGCGGAGAAAGGGAAGAACCATGAAACGCGCTGCGGTATTGGCTCTCTTGGTGATTCTCGCCGGCGCCACGGCGGTCTCGGCCATCGACGCCCAGAACGTCACGCCGGCTCTTGGACCACACAACTTGTTGAGTATGTACGCCAGCACCACCCTTGCCCACACTCAGTTCGCGCTGGGTATCGTCGGCAACTACGCCAAGGGGCCGGTGCGTTTCGAGGGCGAGGATTCGGGCACCGAAATCAACGCTGTCGATTCGGTCATTTCCGGGCATTTCTACGCAGGGCTCGGCTTGTTCGACCATCTCGATCTGCTCGTCGGCGGTTCGTACTATCGCACCGCGGGCCAAGACATGGACAAAGTGATGATCGACGGCCTGCCCGAAACCGACATCACCAGCGCCGGCGCTCTCGGCGACACGACCGCGGGCGCGAAGGTCAGTATTCTGCCCAACAAGCCCGGCTGGATCGGGCTGGGTTTGGTCGCCCTCGCGCATGTCGCTACGGGGGACGAGGAAATTTACGCCGGCAACGGAGCCACGGGCTTCTCGGGCGCGCTGCTTTTGGACAAACGTTTCGACCCGGTCAATATCGTGGCCAACGTCGGCTACGAATACCTCGGCAGCCCCTCGGGCCTCGATCCCGCCGGGCAGGTATTCGGCGGTCTGGGAATCGACGTCGCCGCGGCGAAATGGATCGGCCTGACCGCCGAAGTGGTCGGACGAACCCAGGATTACGGCATCGAGGAAATCGATCCGGCCAACCCCTTGGAAGGGCTCTTCGGCGCTCGCTTTTACACCGGCGTGGGCCTCGACTTCCTCACGGCTTTCGGCTTCGGATTGACCAATGGCATCGGCGCGCCGGAGTACCGCGGCATGCTGGGCGTTTCGTTCACGTACCCGGCGTTGGATTACGGCCCCAAACCCGCCCTCGCCCCCTCACCGGCGGGATTACGCGCGGCGGACAGCGCGGATATGGACACCGATGGCGACGGCCTGAACAACCACGAGGAAATTCACGAATACAAAACCAACTCGATGAAATCGGATAGCGACGGCGACGGTCTGCTCGATGGCGAGGAAGTCAAACAGTACAAGACGGATCCGCTGAAAACCGATACCGACGGCGATAGCCTTTCCGACGCCGCCGAGTTGCGCCTGCACGGCACCGACCCGCTGCGCGCCGATACCGACGGCGACGGCCTGCTGGACGGGCAGGAAGTCAGCGCCCTGCGAACGAATCCGGTAAGCGCCGATACCGACGGTGACGGCGTCGCCGATGGCGCGGACGGTGCGCCACTGGAAGCCGAAACCGTCAACGGATTCTTGGACCAAGACGGTGTGCCCGAAGTACTGCTGGTCCGGAAACCGAGCGGTTTGATGCTCTTTGACAGCCAACTCGTTTTGCCCGCTCCGCTAACCTTTGCCGGACCCGGGAGCTCCAAACTCACCAACGCTGACAAGAAGCAACTCCGCGATGTCGCCAAGTTGATGAGCGAGTTCGAAAACATCAAACTGCATGTCGAGGGGCACGTCGCGGCCGGTACGCCGAACGCCGAATCCTTAAGTGGTTCTCGCGCCACGACGGTGCGCACCTACCTGCTCAAGCAAGGCGTCGCCGCCGACCGCCTCACGGCCGCCGGCATGGGCGACCAGGTGCCGCTCGTGTCCAACGACACGCCCGAAGGCCTCGCGCGCAATACGCGGATCGATTTCCTGATCACGGAGCGCTAATCTCACATCTCATAGAAAGCAACGCCCCGGCGGATGTCGGGGCGTTTTTTTGTGGGTGTCGTTTCAGGAACTCGTGTTGATCCACGCTTGAAAGAGCTGCCGCAGTCGCGCCGCCACGGGGCCCGGCTTGGCCTTGCCGATCGGCTGGTCGTCGACTCGCACAACCGGCATGACTTCCGCGGTAGTACCCGACAGGAAGACCTCGTCGGCGAGCATCATCTCTTCCAACGGCGCCGGTCGCTCTTCTACCTGGTAGCCCGCCTTATGGCACAGAGCGAGAACGGCGTTCCGGGTGATGCCGCAAAGGATGCGCTCGTTGTCCGGATGGGTGATGACCTTTTCCTTGCGCACGATAAACACGTTGGCCGCGGTCGCTTCGCGAACCTCGCCGTCTTCGCCGATGAGAATGGCCTCCAGACAGCCGTTATCCAACGCCTCCTGTTTGGCCAGGCAGTTAGGCAACAAGTTGATCGTCTTGATATCGACGCGCCCCCAGCGGATATCGGCTCGGGTCAGACAGGCGATTCCGTCCTCGAAGAGTTTCTCATCAACGGGCGGGAACTCGGAAACAGTAACGATGACGTTCGGCTTGACCGGCGGGTCCGGAAAAACGTGATTGCGGCGCGCCGCGCCACGCGTAACCTGCACATACACTTTGGCGCGCGGCATATCGGCGGCGTCAAACGCCCGTTCGATTTGGGCGATGATGTCCTCGACGTCGACGTAGTCCATGCGCACGTATCGAAGGCTGCGACGCAAACGCTCGATGTGCTCGTCGAACAAAAAGAGCTTGTTGCGGTAGCTGACGATGACTTCATACACGCCGTCGCCGAAGACGAAGCCACGATCATTGATGGAAACAAAGGCCTTTTCGATCGCTGTGATTTCGCCGTTTACGCTGGCTATTTCCGGCATGCTGTGCCCCTTATCCCCCACCAGTCTGTGGATAGTTTTTCAGAATCGCGTTTTAACCCCGTTTTCATGAGGCTCTGATTTATATTTAACGACTTAACCCGTTGAATTTTAGACACAATCACTCCAAAGAGCCTCGGCGACGCCTTTTTCTCGGCGCGGTCGACGCGTCCCTTTTACCGCGGACTTTTCCACAACGTTATCCACAGCCTCGGGCGTTTTGGATTCCGATTTTGTTTGGATGAACGCGTAAGAGTAATCACTCAGCGCTGAAACGACAATCCCAAACCAATGACCCGACAAAGAAAAGCCCGCTTCTCGTGTTATTGACACGCCTTCGCATTCGTTTCCGACAAAACCGATGTGTTGACTAGGGGTTTCGGGTTTGTTAACTTCTGTGTTCGGTTTCTCGGGCCGCCAAGCCCAACGGGGCGGAAGCGGAAAAAGGCTACATCGAAGGAGACAATATGACCCGGCGTGCGGTGCTGGCCACAACAATCATAGCCTTACTGATGGCGGTTTCGTTGATCGCGGCATGCGGTAGCAGCGGCGACGAAAGCGACACGTCCGGCGACTCCCCTTCGGCAAGCCAAGAGTTTTGCGAGAAGCTGGAGAAGTGCCCGGCGGCGACCGCCCAACTCAGCATCAGTGGTTTCGACCAATGTGAGGCGATGTTCGAGTATTTTGCGCTTGATGTGCGTCAGTGCGTCGCGGCAGCTTCGGATTGCGCCGAACTGGTCGGTTGCCTGGCCGCGTTCAACAGCGGCGGTGGCGATGACGACGACGATGATAACGATTCGGGCGGCGATCCTTTCGACGACGACATCCCCGACGGTTACGACCTTGGCGACCGCCTTCCGAATTTCCGCCTGACGGATTCCAACGGCGCGGAAGTCGAACTGTACGATTACGCCGGCCTGGTAGTGCTGCTGGATTCCTCGGCCATGTGGTGCCCCCCGTGCCAGCAGGACACGCCGAGCCTGGAGACCGACTTCTACCAGGAATACAAAGACACCGGCGACGGGTTCATCGTTCTGCAATTGCTGGGCGAAGATTACGGCGGCGACACGCCCACGACCAGCGATCTATCGAATTGGAAAAGCAAATACAACCTAACGTTTCCCGTGCTGGCCGACGCAAACTGGCAAGTCGACCGGAATTTGGGAAATGGTTATGTTCCGCATTACACAACTTTGGATCAGCAGATGGTGATCCAACGCAAAGGCAATACGTTATATTCAAACCACGGTACGATACGAGATCTGTTGGGAATCGACTAAGCGAGATTCCGCCGGGAACTCGAAGAGGGAGACACAATGAAATCCAGGATGTTTTGGCTAATAGCCCTATTACTAATCGGCGTATTCGTCATCGCGTCGATGGGCGCGACATGCGGCGACGATGATGACGACAACGATGATGACGACACCGGCGGCGATGACGACACCGGCGGCGATGACGACGACGATGACGACGACGATGATGATGACGATGATGATGACGACGACGACAGCACGCCCTCGATGGGTTACAACGTCGGCAACAAGATGCCGAACTTCACGCTGACGAATCAGTTCGGTGAAAACGTTTCGTTGTACGACTACGAAGGCGACGTCGTCTTGCTCGACACCTCGGCCTTCTGGTGCGGCCCCTGCCGTACGGACACGCCGAAACTGCAAACCGACTTCATGGATGTCTACGCCGATGAGGGATTCACTGTCCTGCAGATGATCATCGAAAATAACGCCGGGAATCCGCCCAGCCAACAGGACTTGTTGGGTTGGGCAACGCTCTACAGCCTCGAGTTCCCGGTGCTCGACGACCACAACTGGGATGTCACCTACCCGCTGCACGGCGGTTCGATCAGCATCCCCGCGTACGCCTGCTTGGATCAAGACATGGTGATTCAGCGGAAGGGCGGCTACCTGAGCACCTATCACGCAACCGTGCGAGCTCTGCTGGGATTAGCCGACTAATTACGACACGGCCCTGAGACCAAAACAAAACGGCGAAAGGCACTTCACGCTTTTCGCCGTTTTTCTATTTGCTCGCGCTTATTGCTTGGATTTTTCGGCCGGAGAAACCAACCGCATCGCCCGGTTCATGCCTGAACGTATTGATCCGTGAAAGGACCACACGAGGGCCGCGTCGCCCAGCAGGCCGACGATCAATTGCCAGTGCAGCTTCATCGGCGTGTAGAGAAACATGTTGATCGCATGCCCGACAAGAAAGGGCACGCCTCCCTTGTCGATCATCACGGCCACGTCCATTAGCGCCACCAATCCGATGGCGAGATACCACGTTTTGTCGCGGAGTTTTCGACCGGCGATCAGGCCGCCGATAAAACCCAGCACCTGCGGCATGACAAACACCAGCAGCAAAATCTGGACGACGGCCAAACAGTAATACTTCTGGAACACCGGCCTTTCGCTCCCTCCTGGGTTGCGGCGTTAGCCCTGCACCATTTCGTCGACGAAGACCTCTTCGAGCGTTTCCTCGAAGTGCGAACCCACGGCCGTCACGCAGCGCCAGTAGACGTCGTACATCGAAAAGCGCCGGCCGGTCTCGCCTTCCAGCGAACTGATGTTTCGGTCCAGCCGGCCGCAGGGCACGATGTACTCGAACCCCTTGATGTCCCGCCCGATGTTGAGCGCGAAGCCGTGCGCCGTCACATTGTGCTTCACGCTGAAGCCCAGAAAGCCGACCTTGTGGCCGTTGATCGTAATGCCCGGGTCTTCTTCCCGGTAGTCGCCGTCCACGCCGTACGAGTCCAACACGCGGATAATCGCCGCTGCGACCTGGGTGACGAACTGCCGCAACTTTACTTGGCGGCGTCGCAGATCGAAGATGAAATACCCCACCAACTGGTCGGGGCCGTGAAAGGTGGTTTTACCGCCGCGGTCCACGTCGACCACGGAAATGCCGTGCGCTTCCAGTTGCTCGCGCGATTCCACGAGTCCGGCGTGATCGCCTCGTTCGGATACGCCACGCGTCACCACCGGCGGGTGCGACATCAACAGCAAGTAGTCGCTGTCACCGCGTTCGATGACCTGCTGCCGCAATTCCCGCTGCAGCGCCCATGCCTTCTCGTAGGGGGTTTGCCCCAAGTAACTCCATTTGATCGTCATCGCGTCTACCGATACGCTCCCTGCCAGTCCAGCCAACGAATTTTCAGCAACTCCAAAAACATACGGCTTGCGTCACCAATCGGGCTCACCCGACTGCTGGGCGAGTTGATCCACTTGACCGGTACTTCGACCGCCCGCAGGCCGTGCTTCTGCGCAATATACAGCAGTTCGACATCGAAACCGAAGCCGTTAAGTTGTTGCCGAGCAAAAATTTCCCGCACAGCTTTTTCCGAAAACGCTTTGAAACCGCACTGCGTGTCGTGAAAACCGCGCACCGTCAGAAGCCGCACCATGAGGTTGAAGGTGCGCCCCATGGTTTCCCGATACCACGGCTGGTGAACCACGACGTTCGATTCCCGCATCGCGCGCGAGCCCAGGCAGACCTCGCAGCCTTTTTGAAAATGCGGCCAGAACTTCTCGACCTCCTCAATGGGCGTCGAGCCGTCGGCGTCGAAAAACAAGCGGTACGCGCCGCGCGCCCGCGTGATGCCGTAGTTGACGGCGAACCCCTTGCCGCGGTTGCCGCCGTAGGACAGCAACTCCAGGGGCACCTGCCCGCCCATGCGCTCGCGGACGACCTGCTCGGTTTGGTCGCGGCTGCCGTCGTTGACGACGAGGATCTCCGCCGCATAGTCGACGGTGCGCAGATAGACTTCCAAATCGCCCAACGTGATGCCGATGCGCTCGGCCTCGTTGTACGCGGGCACAATCACCGACAGATGCGGCTTTTCTCCCTGCTTCATAAATCACCCGATGAAATGACGCCCCGCATTATAGCAAACCTTCCCCGCACGGCCAGCCTTTTCCGCCCGCCCGGGCGCGACACATTGGGGATTGCTCCCGAATTCGGTATGATTACAATCATGCTTCCGCCCATTGACGTACAGCATATGTTGGGGATTGCTCCCGAATTCGGTATGATTACAATTTTTATGATGGCTCTACTGTGTGTGTGTTGTTGGGGATTGCTCCCGAATTCGGTATGATTACAATCTCGCCGCGGCGGCGGCCGACTGCGCCGATGTTGGGGATTGCTCCCGAATTCGGTATGATTACAATACAACCAGGCGCGAGGTGAGTCGCGTCATGTTGGGGATTGCTCCCGAATTCGGTATGATTACAATACAACCAGGCGCGAGGTGAGTCGCGTCATGTTGGGGATTGCTCCCGAATTCGGTATGATTACAATATGATTCCGCCGCACATGCTCGAAGCACTTGGTTGGGGATTGCTCCCGAATTCGGTATGATTACAATCGACGCCACTTGCCCCGCCTTCGGCAATTGCGTTGGGGATTGCTCCCGAATTCGGTATGATTACAATACTGTTGGCACTGGCACTGCCCCTGTTACGTTGGGGATTGCTCCCGAATTCGGTATGATTACAATAGGACCAAAAATGACGATGGCGCGGGGGTTGTTGGGGATTGCTCCCGAATTCGGTATGATTACAATTTTCAATTGACGGTACGGTTCGCGACACTACGTTGGGGATTGCTCCCGAATTCGGTATGATTACAATCGATTGCGCTTTCACGACTGGCGCGGTTACGTTGGGGATTGCTCCCGAATTCGGTATGATTACAATGAAATTGAAGTCTGGTGTTCATTTGACATCGTTGGGGATTGCTCCCGAATTCGGTATGATTACAATAGCGGCGTGAATCGTCGCCACTACGGGGCCGTTGGGGATTGCTCCCGAATTCGGTATGATTACAATGAAGTTCAACGTCGCCAAGTTGGGTGGTTAGTTGGGGATTGCTCCCGAATTCGGTATGATTACAATACCGGAAGCATCACCGTTGTCCGTAATATGTTGGGGATTGCTCCCGAATTCGGTATGATTACAATGCGAAAACGCTGGCGACCCGATTCAAATTGTTGGGGATTGCTCCCGAATTCGGTATGATTACAATATCTCCGGTTTGACCGACGGCGATTTTGTGTTGGGGATTGCTCCCGAATTCGGTATGATTACAATAAGAGCCAACAGAGCCGTTGCCCAAATACAGTTGGGGATTGCTCCCGAATTCGGTATGATTACAATTGACGACCCCGTTATGGTTCTCGTTGTCGAGTTGGGGATTGCTCCCGAATTCGGTATGATTACAATTTCAATTTGTGTCAATTCTACGGCGGGGCGGTTGGGGATTGCTCCCGAATTCGGTATGATTACAATTTTACCGAGCGCGGATGTCTGGCATTATGTTGTTGGGGATTGCTCCCGAATTCGGTATGATTACAATCCTCACTCAACGTAGCGTTCGCCCTTCAAGGTTGGGGATTGCTCCCGAATTCGGTATGATTACAATAATATGAGTGGGGTCGGTCGCCTTTGTTCGGTTGGGGATTGCTCCCGAATTCGGTATGATTACAATAAATCGTCGTTCGTAGCGTGGCCGCGTCACGTTGGGGATTGCTCCCGAATTCGGTATGATTACAATGCCCGCATTCAGCCGGCCAGGCATTCTACGGTTGGGGATTGCTCCCGAATTCGGTATGATTACAATACTCTGGTGTGCCGGACTACCACGGGCGCGGTTGGGGATTGCTCCCGAATTCGGTATGATTACAATTCAGGTTGTTGCTCACGTAGATCGGAACACCGTTGGGGATTGCTCCCGAATTCGGTATGATTACAATCACGCCGTTTGCCGGGCCTGATTATTCCTTGTTGGGGATTGCTCCCGAATTCGGTATGATTACAATCTTCGATCGGTACGTTCATGCGCGTTTCCCGTTGGGGATTGCTCCCGAATTCGGTATGATTACAATACGTACTTAGACGGCCCCCCCGGCCGGCCCGTTGGGGATTGCTCCCGAATTCGGTATGATTACAATCACGCGCGGCGCCGTGTACTACGCCCACGAGTTGGGGATTGCTCCCGAATTCGGTATGATTACAATTCCGAGAAACGATCCACCGGCGATTTTGTGTTGGGGATTGCTCCCGAATTCGGTATGATTACAATAGACGGCAGCAATTCCCGGGCGATTTCGGCGACTTGGAGGTGAAAAAGCACTAAAAAAACTCCAATTGCGCGGGGGCGTGCTCCAGTTTGCCGCGTTTTTTTCCGGAAAAAACCTTCATCCGGCCGAACTGCTTGTCGGTGAGCATCAGCACGCGCACATGGCCTTCCGGCGGCAACGAGGCCTGCACGCGACCAGCATGCACTTCGGCGTTTTCCTCACTCGGGCACGGCCTGCCGTACACCGAGAATTGTAACATGAGAAAGCCCTCCTTGATAAGTTTCTTGCGAAAACGAGTATACTCCCGCCTCGCCTCCTTCGTATCGGTCGGTAGATCGAACATCACCATCAGCCACATCAGCCGGTACCCCGATACCCTCATCGCACCGGCAATTCCAGCGCGTTGTTCTCGCCGCGCAGGCAATCGACAAACGAGGTCGCCGTGCGATCCAACGCCACCGTCAGTGGGCTTTGCCCGCGGGCCGTGGCGATGGGCGTGGCCAGCAGGCTGTATAACTGCCGCTTGGTTTCCTTTTTGACCAGGGCGTGCCCCTGCCGCCACATAAACAACACGCGTTCGTCGACGAAGGGTCGATACGGTTCGAGCAGATCGTCCGCCAGCGCAAACGCGTTGTTGCGATGCGAATGCTCGATGCCGAGCGCCGGGTGCAAGCCCGCGCTAACGATCGCCCTGGCGGTGGCGGCGCGCAGCACCATGTAACCGAAGTTAAGCAGATTGTTGGGCGGCGGCCCCTCGCGCGACCGGCGAAAAGCTTTGCCGAAAAGCGCCGGCCAATAAAAACGCGCGCCTTGCGCCTCTTTGTTGTCAGGATCTCCCAGCCGCACGTTTTTGGCGAGTTGCGAAATACGCACGCGCGCCACATTTTTCTCCGGCAACATCGCCGCCTGCCCGGCCAGTTTGGCGCGCACCAGTTGGCGCCACAGACGCTTGCCCAGCGGCTTGTTCATCTCGATTTGCAGGCGCAGGCGCGCCGGGTGCAACTGGTTGCCCGCCAGAGGCAAAAGGAAACCGCACGGGTGGTGATCGCGGCCGCATACGGCGACCACCGCGCCGTTTTGCGACGCGGCGGCGAGTGCGGCTTGCGTGATGGTGCATTGGGTTTGATCGAGGATCAGCAGGCCGAGGTCTTCCCACGGCACGCGGCCTTGATCCTCTCCCTTGACCGACACAACCAAGTGAGCGTTTTCGGTGCGCAAGTGCGATCCCGGTGTCGAAACTTCGACGGTTCGCTTAATCATGACAGGATTTCACCCGACCGACAGCGTCCAAGGCGATCTTAAAGATTTTTCCGCTTAACGCCCCAACATTTTTTTGCAGAAGCTTCTTTTGTTCGACGGGTCCGGCGTCAGTCAAGCGGCGGAACCATACTCGACCCTGTTGATCCATCTTCTGAACGCGGTACGGATTGAACTCGCCATTCGTTTCCACAAAGACCGCTTCCCCTTTACAAAGCGACATCACGAATTTTCGCTTCTCGCCGTGATCTCGTTGGATGATGGGCTCGTTCGCGCGGCGGGCGCGGCGGGCAGCCTCCAACATCGTGACGGGTATGCCAACCCACTTGCGGCGGCCCTTGGCGTCGATTTCCTCGACGATTTCCATGTGGTGGTTGCTGCCGGTAATCACCGCGCGATACGGCTCGCCGTCGGGTCCGGGCATCAGCAGCGGCCGGTCGATCGTTTTCAGGACGCGCACTTTTCGGATAGGGATGGATTCAGGCAACGTGGGGTCCTTGCGACGCCGGGCAGCGGATACGGGCAACTGGGGCATGGTCTGCCACGCTTTGGCGGGTGTCACGCCGGTTTTCTTGGCGGGGTCAATGTCCTGGGCGAGCAGGTGCTCGCGGACGATACGGCGAATGGTTTTGTCTCGGATGCGCGCAACCATCGCGCCGGTGAGGTTTTCGACCTTGACGCGGCTGGTAAAGACCTTGGGATCCGCCGTGGGTCCATAGCTGGTTTCCTCGTGTAGCGCGCCGCCGATTTTTCGTTCGGCCCGGTGGGAAACGAGGATGCCTTCGGTGGTGATTTCACGGCCGTCGACATTCCAGGTGCGTACCTGGCGGCACAAGACTCTTTCGACCTCGCCTCGGAACCCTTCCCAGGGCGGCGGCACGTGCATTTCGTCACGCCGCAGTTCGCGCTTGGCGGCGTCGGACAAAGCTTTAACGAATCGCCGCTCGGTGCAGGCGATGACGACGGCGTCGACGGTGTGGTGGCGATGGTCGAGGCGACTCTTTTCGTTATCGCCCTCGGGGTTGAGGATCGTGTTGAGGCCCCAGAGATATCGCAGGATGGCCGTCACGCGGCCCGGACTGGCTTGAACGCGTTTTTCGCCGACGCGCTCGGCGGGTGGATAGAGCAGCGCGAGGAATGTTTTCACTTCCCTACTCGCGTAGCGCGTGTCAACGAGTTTTTGCTGGATGACTTCTTCCACGTCGATTTCCGCTCGCTGGAACTTAAGCAACTTGCCGCGGTTGTAGTGGTAGTAGCGTCTCACGCGGGTGATCATTTCCTCGTAGGCTTCGCTGTCCGGCCCGCCCTTCCATTGGAAGGGAGTGCGTTGGCCCTTATCGCGGTTGGCGTCGGTGAAGCAAAGCACTTTGTTTTGCAGGGAGTCATCCAGCGATAGCGAGTACGGCAGAATGTGGTCGATCTCCAGCACGTTGTAGTGAGATAGTAAGTGATCGGCGGTGATCGTCCGGCCGCTGTAGGGGCACTCGCACTCCTGTTCCTGCCAGAGACGGTAGCGGATGAGGTCGGTATTGCTGGGTTCCGGGTTTCCGTGGTCGGCGAAGAACTCCCTTGCCTGCCTATTTAACTTCTCGTTGTCACGCATTCGCCGCACGGCGGCTTCACGCTCGGCTCCCGAAGCTTTAAGGTCGCGCGCCAATTCGACGACGATACGCATCGGTTTTCCGTACATCGCCAAGAGCGCGTTGACGACTTTTCGCGTTTCGTGCAGACAGCGCATAACATTGGGGTTGGGCAAATCCGGCGGTCCGGGCAAGCGGTCCACGGGGTCGGTTTCCTCGCTATGCGGCAACTTGCCGTCTTCGGTCGCTTGCACGATGGCGTCATATTCCATCAGCCCCGCTTCCACGTAAGGCAGCAGAATTTCCATCGCCTTGGCGGAGTATCGCAGGTACGAGCCTTTCGGCTTGAACTTGGCGAGCTTCTCGGCCGCCTCATCATCCAAGCCCCATTGCCGGGCCACCTCGGCTAGTTTTTCCGGGCTTTCCTCGTGCGTGAGCAGGCTGCGGCGCTCGTGTTTCGTTTCCTCATCGAGCGCATCCCACGCTTTGCCGAACGCGGTAGCGAGCGCAGCTTCCACCGTATTGCCGTCGAGATCTTTGCGCCCGCCGGCCTCGAGGTTGAAATGGGAGTCCTTCGCAAAGCCGAGAATTGTCTTCATCCTGCCGAATGTCATTTTTTTCTGGCGGATCAAACCCGCCACGAGCTTGGCGGCTTCCTCGACGGTCAGCGGACGTTCCGCATGATGCCCTTCCATGACGCGCAGATTGTTGACCTCTTTCCAAATGCGGAATTGCTGGGCGATCCATTCGCCGGCGCCGCAACGTTTCTCGTCCGGAATGAGCGAGCAGGCTTTGAGTTGTGGCGCGCGCAGGGCGTTGGCACGTTTGGGCAAAGCGGCACGGCGCTCGTCACTGATGGCGAAATCGCGCTGGAAGAAAATGTTGTTGTGGAGGCGCGCGCGAAGTTTCTCCGTCAGCAAGGCCGGATGGTGCGCCTGCTGCGCCTGCCAGACGGCGTCAAACTCCGCTTCAACCATGTCGCGGCTGAAGCGACGGTTGCGCAACCTTGTCTCACCGTACTCCAAACGCCGGGAATCGCGCCCGAGACGCCACAAGAATTCTCCGAGCGTACGACAAGCGGCTTCGGTGATCAGCGCCTGAAGCGTTCCGATCTCTTTGGCAACCTTTCCTTGCTCCTTGTCGTCGCTGCTTTCTTCTTTGCGGTTCGACTTGAAACCGCGATGCTGCGCCAAGTGGTATAGCGCGCGCCCCAATTCGTGAGGCGGCAGTTTTTCATCCAGCGCCTTGGCTCGTGCTTCGTATGGATTTACAGCGGCGAAAAGTTGAGCCCGCTCTTTTTCAGATTCCGGCAGCAAGCCCGCATCGCTCAACGCGCTCTGCAGCGATTCACGCCGCGAAACCCTTCGCGCTAATACACGGCGTGCGCCGCGATGCATGCGACGATCGGCGTTTTTGATTTTCGGATTGCTCAGGTTTGCCGAGCGATCCACGATCGGTGGAAACACTCGGGACCCGGCATCAATGAGGCCGGCCGGCTGCCCGTCCACAACTTTGATTACCGCCCAACCGAGTGAAGTTTCCCCCAAATCCAAACCGAGAATATAGTCCATCGGAGACTCCTTTGAGAACTTGTCATAGAAAATCGGCAATTTGGTGTGTTTATCGCAGGCGTAAAAAAACCGACAAAGTTTTGATTGACAGACTATGAGAAGAGTGTCAATATCATTTCGTAATCATACTGAATTTGGGAGACTTTTCCCAACAAGGTCTTCGGACCGTAGGCTCTGCCCCGCTTCGGCGGGGCAACCGTTTTTTAAGGCGTCTATACCAACAACGCCGCGCGCCCGGCACGCCTCGTTCAGATCTCTGTTTAGATCTCGGAGAGGATTTCCTTTTTCTTGGCGTCGAAGTCGGCTTGATCGATCAGGCCTTGGTCGAGGAGGCCTTTGAGTTTGGTCAGGCGCTCGGCGATGGTGGGCACTCCCACGGGGGCCGCCGGCTGAGCGCCCTCGCCTTTGCCTTCCTGCTCGCGGCGCATGGCGTCGGCCATCATTTGCGGCATCATCATGCCCAGGCCCGCGCCGAGCCCGGTCGACATGGCGCCGCCGGCTTCGCCGGGATTGTTCGCCGCCTCGCGCATCGCCTTGGCTGCTTGGTATTGGGAGTACTTACCCATATCGCCCAAGGCGCCCATGCTGGCGCGCTCGTTGATCGCCTTCTGCACTTCTTCGGGCGGCGTGATGGCGTTGATGTAAAAATCCATCAGTTCCAGGCCGAACTTGGCGAAATCCTCGCCCATGCGAACCTTGGCCGCAGCGGCGAGTTCGTCGTAAAGCGCGGCGAGCAAAAAGACGGTATCCAAGGCTTCGCCGAGGATGTCGTTAAGCCGCGAGATGATAATATCCCGCAGGAAATTGGCGATATCGGCGGTGCCGTAACGGCCGCGCCCGGCTACGAGTGTGTTGACGAAAAGCAAGGGGTCGGCCACACGCATGGTGTAGCTGCCGAAGGCCCGCAACTGCACGTATCCCAATTCGGAATCTTTGAAGGGGACGGGTTCTTTGGTGCCCCACTTCAAATCGTTGAAGACGTTTTGCCCGACGAAGATGACTTCCGTGCGGAAGGGGCTTTTGCCGCCGTCGAAGAGCGTGCCGATCAGCCCGGCCAACAGGGGCAGGTTTTCGGTCGTCAGCGTGTGGCGGCCGGGTCCGAAGACGTCGAGCCCTTTGCCGTCGCGGAAGAAGACCGCTTTTTGGTATTCCCGTACGACGAGTTGACTGCCCAACCGGGTTTCGGTGCTGCCGTGCTCCGGGATTTTGTGGCAGATTTCCTTGCCCGAAGGGTCTTGATACTCGATGATTTCCAAGAGGGCCATGGTCGCCTCCTACAAGCCGGTTCGGCCGGCAATGGCGCGGCGCGATTCGATCAGCGCTTCGAGTTTTTTGATTTCCACCCGCAGACTAGCCAGGGCGGTTTTTGCGCCGTCCTCGTCGGTGACCGAGGCGCACAAGTCGCCGCAATCCCCCACGAGTTGCTCGACGGTATCGAGGATTTCGAGGTCCTTGTCGAGCATGTCCTGCAGTTCCGGCTCGTTGATTTTCTTGCGATCGAACGCACCGGCGTAGCCATAGGCGGCGAAGCGATGCGACTCGCGCAGCCGGCCGATGATCTGGCCCAGGCGATCGAAATCGTCCAACAGGCTCAGTTGCATCTTCTCCAGCAGCACTTTCTTGATTCCCGTAATGCCGTCCTTGATTTTCGTCATTTGGTCGGCCGCGTAATCGCGCACGAGTTTATCTTGTTCGCGAAGGTCTTCGCGCTCCAGAAACTCAGCGACGCCGGGCACTTTTTCGGCCAGTTCCCGAAGTTTATCCGCTACGCTCATGTCACGGCTCCAATAGTCGGTTGAAGTGGAATTGCTTGTACCCTATGTACCATAGCCAATGATTCTCCGGAAAGCCAGAAACGGAAAAGAACCGGCCTTGCCCCGTGGGCGCTGGGTTCCGTATAGTCAGCGCCATGACGAACAAAGCGTTGTCCGATAAGCTTCGCGCCCTGCCGGCGGTCGGCGATTTGATTCACCACCCCGACGTGGCAGCGATGGTTGAACACCTTCCGCGCTCCCTGGTCGTGGATGCACTGCGCGCCGAAATCGACGCCGCGCGCGAACGGCTGAAAAACGACCTCGCGATCGAGATCACCGAGGCGGACATCGCGGCCGGTGTGCAACAGCGGGCGTGCGCGATGGCCGCGCCGAAGCTCAAGCGGGTGATCAACGCCACCGGCGTCGTGGTGCACACGAACCTGGGTCGCTCGCCACTGGCCAAAACGGCCATCGAGGCCGTCGTGACGGCGGCGAAAGGGTACTCCAACCTCGAGTACGACTTGGCTGCGGGCCGGCGCGGCAGCCGATATGCTTTGGTCGAGGAGCTCCTGTGCGAGTTGACCGGCGCCGAGGCCGCGCTGGTGGTCAACAACAACGCGGCGGCTGTCATGCTGGCGCTTTCGGCCTTCGCCCGAGGCCGGGAAGTCGTGGTGAGCCGTGGTGAATTGGTGGAAATCGGCGGCAGTTTTCGGATTCCCGCGGTGTTGGCGGAAAGCGGCGCGCGCCTGGTGGAAGTGGGCACGACCAACCGCACGCATCGCAAAGATTTCGAGCAGGCCATCGGCGAACACACGGCGGTGCTGCTGAAGGTTCACACGAGCAACTATCACATTCTTGGATTTACCGAGAGCGTATCGGGCGCGGATTTGGCGACGCTGGCCCACGCGCGCGGGCTGCTGGCTTTCGAGGATTTAGGCAGCGGCTCGATGCTCAACACCGCGAGTTTGGGGTTGCCGCACGAGCCCACGGTGGCCGAAGCGCTGCAGGAAGGGCTCGACTTGGTCACGTTCAGCGGCGACAAGCTGCTGGGTGGTCCCCAAGCCGGGGTGTTGCTCGGCGGCAAGAAGATCATTGGGACGATCGCCGAGAATCCGCTGCACCGAGCCCTGCGCGTCGACAAAATGACGTTGGCCGCCTTGGAAGCCACGTTGCAGTTGTACCGCGATCCGCAACGCGCCATGCGGGAGATTCCGACCCTGCGCATGCTGGGCGCGAAGAACGAAACGTTGCGCCGACGCGCGCGTACGATTGCCCAGGCGCTGGCCGCGGCTCTCGGCAAGCACGCGAAGGTGAGCGTCGTAAAATCCCACGGGCAAGTGGGCGGCGGCGCCCTGCCCTTTGCCGAATTGGCGGGTCCGGTGGTCGCGATTGCGCCGAAGCATTTGTCGGTCGACCGGGTGGCGTCTCGATTGCGGGCTCGCGCCGTACCGGTCATTGCGCGCATCGAACGCGATCGCCTGTTGCTTGATCCGCGAACGATTCTTGACGGCGACCGGCGCGATTTGCACATTGCCTTGGTGGAAACACTGACCGAGGAAACTCCGTGAACCCAAAGCAACTGGCCACAACCTGCGACCGCTGTGGGCGGGAATTGCCGCTGGGCGCGACCAAATACCACGCCTTTGTGGAAATCACGTCCGTCTGGGACGGCTTTCTGCCGGCGTCGGCGCGCGATGAGAGTTTGGCGAAGCTCGTCGAGGAGACCGCGAAAATGGATGAGGAAACCTTGGAGAACCAAGTTCATATGGAAATAGACCTGACGCTCTGCCCGCAATGCCGCCATAAATTGTTGGTGGTGCTGGGCGGCGAGGACGGCACGTTGATCGGCCTGAAGCGCAAGCGCAAATCGCGGTTGCAGTAAGGGCTGCGTGTTCCGCGGCGCCGGGAACGCGACGACCGAAAGGGAGTCATGATGAAACGCTGGATTGCCATCGCTGTGTTGCTGCTCGTGGTTGGCGCCGTCGTCCACCATTGTTACCTGCGCCCCGAGGCAAAAGTAGAAGCGGCCGTCGTGGCGGCCATTACGGCGATCGAGAACGAGGACCGCGACGCGGTGAAGGCGTTCTTCCATCCTCAGTTTCAAGACTTACTGGGCTTGGGTGCCGAGGAATGGATGATGTTGCTCGACTACAGCCGGGAGCGCTACAAGCAGGTCGACATCAAATTGATCCAACCGGACGTCGAGGTCGACGGCGAGAAGGCAACGTTCCGATGTCACGTGCGTGTCGACGCCACCGTGGCCGAGACGATTTCGAAACAAGGACCGCCGTCGCGACCGACGGCTTACCGGCAAAACGTGGAACTAACCCTGGCGAAAGACGGCTCGACGTGGCGGCTCGTCGGCATCGGCGACGTGACGGCCGCTGAATGGGGCATCCCGGTCGACAGAATACTCGGCGGAAAATGAGTAAACGCGTAAAAATCGGTTTGGCTTTGGGGGGCGGAGCCGCGCGCGGCCTGGCCCATCTAGGCGTGCTCCAAGTGTTGGAACGCGAACGGATACCCGTCGACCTGATCGCCGGGACGAGCATGGGCAGCTTAGTGGGCGCGGTTTACGCGGCGCGGCCGCACATCGACAAAATCGTGGAGCGCGTCGTGCGCTTCTATTCCAGCCCCGAGTTCACCAATTCGCGCATCCACGACCTGCGTCGCGGGGCGGAAGAGGACATGGGATTCCTCGACGCCGTCGTCTCGCGCTTGCGCAAAGGCATCGCGTTGGGCAGCCAGGTCACGCGCCTATCGTATTTGGACCGCGAAGACTTGTACTCACTTCTGAAGCCTTTCATTGACGACCGCGATATTCGCAGCCTGCACATCCCACTCGGCGTGATCGCGTGCGAAATGGTCGGCGGGGTCCAACACGTTTTTCGCAAGGGCTCGGTCATTGACGCGGTCGCCGCCTCGAGCGCGATCCCGGGCGCGTTTCCGCCGATCAAGCTCGGTGACGCGGAGTACATCGACGGCGGCGTCGTCAACATGGTACCGGTCGGCGTGGCCCGCGAGATGGGCGCGGATATCGTCATTGCGGTCAACGTTTCCCATGACGCGATGCACCCGGCGGAACTGAAACGGGCGTTGGAAGTGTATTTCCGGACGCACGAGATCACCAAGAAGATACTGATCTCGCTTCAGGTGAGCGAGGCCGACGTTGTGATCACGCCCGCGGTCGGCGAGCATCACTGGGCCGACTTCACCGCGGCGGAAAAAATCATCGCCGGGGGACGGGAAGCCGCCGAAGCCGCCCTGCCCCAAATTCGCCGCGCGCTGCGTAAAAAGAAGCCGTCCATCTTTCGGAGGCTGTTGAAAAGGAAGTGAAAAACAAACCGCGTGACGCCCCCGTTCAACGGGGTGCGCGGCGCGCAGGAGGGTCCCCGATCGACCGCGCAACGAGGTCTGGCGAAAAGCCTAATCGGGCGTTATAGTAACCGGTCTTAGAGCTTCTACTTGTTGGAGGTAGAATATGTCTTTCCCGCGCCTGATAGTGGTATTCATGTTGCTGGTGACCCTGCCGTTCGTCGCCGTTTTCGCTTGCGGCGACGACGACGATGACGACGACATCGACGGCGACGACGATGATAACGACGATACGACCGCCGACGACGATACGACCGCCGACGACGACACCGCCGACGACGATGACGACGACGATGACGACGATACGCCCACCGGCCCCGCGCCGTTGATCGACGGCTTATCGCTGCTGCCCGACGAGGGATATTCCGGCGATCTGATCTCGCTATCCTTCCACTGGCAGGATCTCGAGGGCGACGTGAACGGCGGCGTTGTTGAACTCTTTTTCGACGGCATAAGCGCCGGTACCTTCGATGCGGTCACCGCGGGCGAATTTTCCGGATTCATCGACTTCGCCTACCAGATGTCCGAAGACCTACCTACCGGCACCGTGAACGTCGAGATCGAATTGACCGACGTGGCCGGTAATAAGAGCAACCGGGTCGCCGCGACGTTCCGCTCCTACGGAGTGAATACCGCGCCGGTTATTTCCAATCTCCGTTTCGATCCGGATCCGGCCTGCACCGCCGACGGCGCGACCTTCGATATCATTTTCGATTACGTGGACGCCGAGGCCAATCTCAGCGGCGGCACGCTGTCGATCATCATCAACAACACCTTCCCGCCGGTGGGCGGAACCCTCACCGGATCAGCGCCACCGCAGGGATCGATCGGCCTGGAGTTCGGCTTCGACGGCGGCGTGCCCGACGGCGAAATCGTGAATTTCAAGCTGCAACTCTCCGACAATCGGGGTCTCGCTTCGAACATCATCGGCGGGGATTTGGAATTCTTAGATTCTGCTTGTCCCAAAAAGTAGGAAGGAGCGACATCATGCCCAAAGAGGAAAGCTTCAAACAGCTAAAAAAGAAACTCTTGCGGGAGCGGCTGGCGGCTCACGATCATTTCACGGCGGATCGGCGTAAAGAAGTCGAACCTTTCTGCGCCGACTACATGGCCTTTTTAGACAAGGTCAAAACCGAGCGCCTGGCGGTGCGGGAAATCGAGCGCTTCGCCCGGCGGGCCCGCTTCAAATCGTTACGGGCCGATGCCACGGGCAGCCGGTTCTATTACTCCTTCAAGGGCAAGGCCGCGGCGCTGGTGCACCTCGGACGCCAACCTATTTCCAAGGGCGTCAATGTGGTCGTAAGCCACGTGGATTCCCCCCGCTTGGACATGAAACCCGAGCCACTCTATGAAGACCAAGGCCTGGCACTGCTGAAAACCCACTACTACGGCGGCATTCGCAAACACCAGTGGGTCACACGGCCGCTGGCGCTCTACGGCGTGGTCGTGCTCGCCAACGGCGATACCGTCGAAATCGCGATCGGCGACGACGATGGCGATCCCGTGTTCACGGTCACGGACCTGCTGCCCCACCTGGCCGCAAAAGCGCAAAACGCAAAAAAGATGGCCGATGCGATTCCCGGTGAGAAGCTCAACGTGCTCTTCGGCGGCCGCCCCTTGGGTAAACCGGGTGACGGCAAGAACCGCGTCAAACTGCAAATCCTAAAACTCTTGTACGACAAATACGGCATCGTGGAAGAGGACTTGATCTCCGCGGAGTTGGAGTTTGTCCCGGCCGGGCCGGCGCGGCACGTGGGCCTGGATCGCGCGGCGATTGGCGCGTACGGGCAGGATGACTGTATCTGCGTCTACACGAGCCTGCGGGCATTGCTCGACCTGGACAAGCGGCCCAAGCGCACGTCGATCGCCTTGTTCATGGATAAGGAAGAGATCGGTTCGTTCGGCAACACCGGCGCACACGGGCGGTTTTTTCCCGATTTGATCGGGCGTCTGCTGGAACGAGAAGGCGTCTGCAGCGAAATGGCCGTGTTTCGCGCCATCGCCGAAAGCCGCGTACTATCCGCCGACGTCAACGCCGCATTGGATCCCTCATGGCCCGACGTGCACGACAAACGCAACGCCGCGTACTTCGGCCGAGGCGTCTGCCTGACGAAATACACCGGCTCGCGCGGCAAATCAGGAGCCTCGGACGCGCACGCCGAATTTCTCGGTGAGGTGCGGCGAACCCTGAACGCAGCCAAGGTGCCGTGGCAAACGGGCGAACTGGGCAAGATCGACGAAGGCGGCGGCGGAACCGTCGCGCTGTATTTCGCCACTCACGGCTGCGACGTGCTCGACGTCGGGCCCGCATTGTTGTCGATGCACAGTCCTTTCGAACTCGCCCATAAGGACGACGTATACAGCGCTTACTTGGCCTACAAGGCGTTTTTCGAAAAGGCCTGATCCGCGGCCGATACGCCGGCGCGATCTCTGAACGGCTAAGGCGTCTTATCCGCTCCGGACGATCTGTTTGAAGCGGTCCATCGATTTTGTTAGCTTGTCGATTCAAGTTCCACGGGATTGCGGCATGGCCACAAAGGCGACCAAAAAACTTACGCCCATGATACGCCAGTACCTCGACATCAAGTCGCAGTACCCGGGCCATATCTTATTGTTTCGCATGGGCGATTTTTACGAGATGTTCTTCGAGGACGCCGAAATCGCCGCGAAGATCCTCGACATCGCCCTGACGAGCCGCTCCCACAAATCCGCCGGCGAGCGAATCCCCCTGTGCGGCATCCCCTATCATGCGCTGAGTTCCTACCTGGCCAAGCTGGTGCGCGCCGGGCGCAAAGTGGCCATTTGCGACCAGATCGAAGACCCGCGCCAAGCCAAGGGGATCGTCAAACGCGCCGTCACACGTGTGGTCACGCCGGGCCTGGTGATCGGCAGCGACGACTTGCTCGACGAAAAAGACAACAACTACCTGATGGGCGTGTACCTGGCCGACGACGAATACGGCTTTTGCCTCTGCGACCTCTCGACGGGCGAGTTTCGGATCGGACAACACGAGTCGCTGGAGGATCTGGCCGATGAATGGGTCCGCGCGGAACCGGCGGAGATTATTCTTCCCGAGGGCTTGCAGGACGACCCGCGCGTGGCGCAACTGCAACAAGCGTTGCCCGGTCGCTTCTTGACCTTTCAATCGCCCGACACCTTCGATCTGGACGACGCCCGCGCGCGCCTGACCGAGCAGTTTCCGCGTTTCGAGCCCAACGACGAGTTGGCGCCCGCGATGTGCGCGGCCGGGGCGACGTTGATCTACCTGCAGATGACTCAGAAACGCGAGCTGGCGCATCTCCGCGAGATCATCGTGGATCGGTCCGGCGCTTTTCTCGTCTTGGATGAAGCGGCGAAGCGGAACCTCGAGTTGACCGCCAACCTCCGCGACGGCGGGCGTCGTGACAGCTTGTTGGCCGTGCTTGACGAAACCCGCACCGCCATGGGCGCACGCCTGCTGAAGCGTTGGATCACCTATCCCCTCGTGCAGCCCGAGCCGATTCGGGGACGCCTGGACGCGGTGGCCGAACTCGTGCAGCGCCGTGCCGATCGCGAAGCCCTCGGCGAGGCCATGGAGACGATCCACGACTTGGAGCGCCTGGCGGGGAAGATCGGCCTCGCATCCTGCAACGCCCGCGACCTAGTGAGCTTGCGCGTCAGCCTCGCCCGCCTACCTGATTTGCAGGCGGCGTTGGCGGTCTTTGAAAGTCCCCTCTTGCGGGAACTGGTCGAGTCGCTGGACTTGCTCGAGGACATTCGCGGTCTGCTGGATAACGCTATCGATGACGAACCGCCGATCACCGTGCGCGAGGGTAGTCTGATCAAGAGCGGCTACGACGAGCAGGTCGATGAGTTGCGGCACATTGCCCGCAGCGGCCGCGGCATCATCGCCGAGATCGAGCAGCGCGAGCGGCAGCGCACCGGCGTGACGAGCCTGAAGGTCCGCTACAACAACGTCTTCGGCTACTACATCGAAGTGAGCAAAGCGAACCTGCACCTCGTGCCCGAGGACTACACACGCAAGCAAACGCTGGTGAACGCGGAGCGTTTCATCACGCCCGAGCTCAAGGAGATCGAGGAGAAGATTCTCACCGCGCAGGACAAGCTGAGCGAGCTCGAATACGACTTGTTCACGCAAGTGCGGCAGATTGTGGCCGACCAGGTCGAGCGCATTCAAACCAGCGCCCGCGTGGTGGCGCAAGTCGATGTGCTGGCGTGCTTCGCGCTGCTGGCCGAGACCCGCGGCTACTGCAAGCCGACCGTCGGACCGGACGACACCTTGGATATCAAGGACGGCCGCCATCCGGTCGTGGAGGTTGCGTTCAAGGAAGAACGATTCGTGCCCAACGACGCCTTCCTGGACATCGGCGACAACCGCCTGCTGCTGATCACCGGTCCGAACATGGCCGGCAAGTCCACGTATATACGCCAAGTCGCGCTGATCGTGGTGATGGCCCAAATGGGTTCGTTCGTCCCGGCGTCCAGTTGCCACGTGGGCGTGGTCGACCGGGTGTTTACGCGGGTGGGCGCGTCGGACAATCTGGCCCGCGGGCAAAGCACGTTCATGGTGGAGATGACCGAAACCGCGGACATCCTTCGCAATGCGTCGCGGCGCTCGCTGATCGTACTCGACGAAGTCGGCCGCGGCACCAGCACCTTCGACGGCCTGTCGATCGCCTGGGCCGTGGCGGAATTTATCCGCGACGAACAGCACGTCGGCGCACGCACCATGTTCGCCACGCACTATCACGAGTTGACCGACATGGCCCGCACCCTCCCCGGCGTGCGGAATTTCAATATCTCGGTCAAGGAATGGAACGACGACATCCTCTTTCTGCGGAAGATCGTACCCGGCGCGACGAGCCGTTCATACGGAATTCAGGTCGCACGCTTGGCCGGGCTGCCGCCGCAGGTTATCGACCGCGCCAAGGAAGTGCTGGCTAACCTCGAAGCCGTGGAGTACGACGAAGTCGGCCACGCGCGGATCGCCAAGCGGCAATCCGAAGAAGGCAAACCAAAAACCGGCCAACTGCAGTTGTTCGCCGGCGCGCCCTCGCCGGTGGAAGAGGAAATCCGCGCCATGGACCTGGACGGATTAACGCCGCTGGAGGCCCTGCGCGCCCTGGTCCGCTTACAGGAGAAATGCAAAAAGTGAAGCGCCTCGCCGCAGTCCTCATCCTACTGTGCTGGCTGGCCGCCCCGCTGGCCGCCGACGATATCGAGGACGCTTATCTACAGCTTCGCGCGGCCTACGATGATTTTCTGGGCAACATCCAAGCACAGCATCAACGCGTGCAGTGGAACAAACATATCCGCGGATTTCTCGATTTCGTGGAGGCGTTCCCATCGCACTCGCGAGCGCCCGACGCCTTGTACTTGGCCGGCGACGCCTACACACGACTCGCCCGTTGGTCGGGACGAGAAGCCGATTTGCTCGAGTCGCTGAAGGTTTTCGATTGGTTGGCGCGAGTGTACGGCGATCACCCGTTGGCCGACGACGGGCTGCTTCGCGCCGCTGAGATTTGGGAAAAGAAATTCGACCGGCCCGCTGACGCTTATCGCCTCTACCGGGAAATCGTCGATCGCTACGCCGATGGCGACATGGTCCAAAAGGCGCTGGACGGAACTGAGCGCCTCGCGGCGTTCGCGCCTGAACCCGAGCCGACACCCGAACCGACACCCGAGCCCGCACCTGAACCGACACCCGAGCCGACGCCAGAGCCTACACCGGAACCAACGCCCGAACCGACTCCTGAGCCGACGCCCGCACCCACGCCGGAGCCCGCCGCGCCGGCCGGTCCCTCTGTCACGAAAATCGAAGCGTGGAGCATCGCCGGACGGACGACAATCGTGGTTTACCTGTCGGCCCCGGTGCTTGTCGAGCATGCCGCCCGGCCGCCCCGCAGTGACGACGAAAGCGGCACGGTAACAGTCGATTTGCGCGGCGCGGTCCTGCCGGAGACGGTGGAGCCGCCGAATTTGACGAGTGGGCCCGTGCGGCACATCGCCCTACAAACTTCTGCATCCGGCGTGCGGCTGACGTTGGATACGAAGTCGTTTTCGGGAACGCGGGTCAACCTGCTGCAAGCCCCGGCGCGGGTCGTGATCGAGATCAAAGCGCCGGGAAGCACTAGGCTGCCCGTCGCCGACACGTTGATCGTGCTCGACCCCGGCCACGGCGGTTCGGACCTGGGCGCTCACTCCGACGGGCTAGTCGAGAAAACCGTCGTGCTGGACGTGGCCAAGCGCGCCCGCAACCGTTTGGCCGCGTTGCCGGGCGTGCGCGTTTTGCTGACGCGCGACGACGACGCGTACCTGCCGCTGGATGCACGCTTCGCGTTCGCCAATGACGTGCAAGCTGATCTCTTTGTTTCGCTGCACGTCAACGCCAGCCCGCGACTCACGAGCAACGGCATCGAAACCTACGTGTACGAACCGCAGATCAGCGCCGAAGACGAGGGCATTGTCGACTTTGAAAACCAAGCGGGGCGAGCCGGTGTTTTCTCACCGGCGCAAATCGACGTCGCCGAGCGCGCCCGCCTGGGAGCCTTGTCCTCGTCGCTGGCATATTCGATTCAGCGGCGGCTTTTGGGTCAGGCGCGGACGGTGCGGCACGCCGCAAACCGGGGCGTCAAAGCGGCGCCTTTTTTCGTTCTTTCCGGAGCGCGCATGCCGGCGGTGCTCGTGGAGATCGGCTTCGCGACGCATCGGCAAGAGGCGAAGCTGCTGACACGGTCGGATTACCGCGCCAAACTTGCGGAGGGAGTCGCCGACGGCATCGTCCTTTTCTTGGCCACGGAGTCATAGCGGTGGAAAGCTGGATCGACGCCTATCTGGCGCACAAGAAAGTCGAGGACGGCGCCAGCCCGCACACGCTGGATGCCTACGGGCGCGACCTAGCGCGTTTTGCCACGTTTTGCGAAGGTCGCGACTTGACGGAAGTCACCGCCATCGACGAGGCGGCAGTACTCGCCTTCGTGGTGCACCGGCGCAACGTGGACGGCGTCTCGGCGGTCACCGCGCAACGCAACCTGGTCGCCGTGCGAAGTTTTCTGCGCTTTCTGGTCTTCGAGGGCGCCCTGCCCGGCAATCCGGCCGAGTTGGTCGATCTGCAAAAGAAAAAGCTGCGATTACCCAAGACACTCAACGAAAAGGAAGTGGAAAGGCTGCTCGCCGCGCCCGATGTCGCGACGCCGCTCGGGCTGCGCGATAAGGCGATGATCGAAACGCTCTACGCCAGCGGCCTGCGGGTTTCGGAATTGGTCGGCCTGCCGATGGGCGCGCTGCGTTTGGACATCGGCATTCTGCGCGTGCTGGGCAAGCGACGGAAAGAACGGCTCGTGCCGATCGGTGACGAGGCCGGCCATTGGCTGCAACGCTACTTGGACGAAAGCCGTCCGCGCTTGCTGATAAAAAAGGCGGGCGACGCGGTGTTCCTTTCGCAAAAGGGCGGCCCGATGACGCGGCAGCGATTCTACGTCTTGGTGAATCACTACGCGAAACTCGCGGGAATCCCGCGCAAGATTTCGCCGCACGTGCTGCGGCACAGTTTCGCCACACACCTGTTGGCTCACGGCGCCGATCTGCGGGCGGTGCAGGAAATGCTCGGTCACACTGACCTTTCCACGACGGAAATTTATACCCATGTAACTCGCGAGCGGCTGAAGTCGATTCACCATAAACATCATCCGCGAGGATAACGACTGGCGTCGGCGGGTCGTTTTTGCTACGAATCCCATAACTGATGAATGTTGTCGCCACCCATACGAATCCCGACTGGGACGCCATCGGCTGCTTGCTGATGACACGCAAGCTGTATCCCGGCGCGGCGTTGATTGTGCCCGAGCCCCACGGCGAGTTGCTCACCAGCGAAACGACCGCCGCGATGTTGCGCAGCCTGCGACTGAAAAAGGCCGAGGAGATATCTTTCGCCGATGTCGATCGGCTGATTCTCGTCGGCACGCGCCGTCCGGATAACATCGGCGGTTTGGTGGCTTTGGCCGAGAACCCCGATATCGAATTGCACCTGTACGACAATCACCCGCGCTCGCCCGTCGATCTCGAAGGTACGATGGAGGTGACCGAAAAAACCGGCGCCTGCGTCACCATTGTGTTGCAGCTTCTCCTGGCCCGCGGGCTCAAACTGATGCCCGACGAGGCGACCTGGGCGCTGCTCGGCTTGTTTGAAAAAACCGGCGGCCTCACCTTGCCCCACACGACGTCCGATGACTTTCGCGCCGCCGCTCAGCTACTGGATTTCGGCGCCGACCTCGAGGTGGTCGCCACCACCGCTCGGCAGGCCATGAGTTCGGATGAGACCGTGGTGCTCGCCGATCTCCTGCGTAGCGCCCGGCCTCAGCAAATCGGCCGCCTGCGGGTGGTTGTCGGCGAAACCGCCGCTCCGTCGGATGTGGACGTTCATCGATGCGCGGCGCGCCTGCACGCTTTGCGCGCCGGCGATGTAACGATCGTCGCCGTCACCCACACCGACGCGATGACGGTTTTCGCTTTTACCCGGCCGGGACGCGGGGCGTTGGCGTCCTTGGCCGAAGTGCTCCACGTGCCCGCGGAGGGGAATGAACTGACGGCGATCATCACCGGGCGCAAGACCGGGGACGTCCTGAAGGAATTGGTGGACGCGGCGATGATCGGCCAACAGCGCAACACGTGCGCGGCCGACTTGATGTCACCGCCCGATTCGCTCCCACCTTCGTTGACGGTGGAACAAGCTGCGCGGCGCTTCGTCATGGGCCGCGAGTCGACAATGTTGGTGGCCGATGAAACCGGTAAACCGGCGTTCCTGCTTTCGCTGACCGACGCGACCTGCGCCCTGCATCACGGCTTGGGCCCGCTGCCGGTCACCCAACTGGCGTTCGAGGAACAACTGGATGTTCTGCCGGCCTCGGCGACGGTGCCCGAACTATTTCCCGTGGTCCGCGACAGCCGCCAAGCGATCTTTCCGGTTATGTCCGAATCGCGTTTCGTCGGCCTCCTGTCGCGGGAGACCGTGCTGCGGGCGACCGCCGATGAATTCTTCGTCGCCGACACGGACCAAACCCCCACACCGCAAACTACGGCGGGCGCTGACAAACGCTACGCCGCCACGATGCGCAAGTTGCTGCGACCTGACGCGCACGAAACGGTCGTGCAAATCGCAGCGCAATCCGAGGCGCTGGAGACGCGGGCGTTTTTAGTCGGGGGCGTAGTACGCGATCTGCTTCTCGGGCGCGGCAATCAGGATTTGGACGTGGTCGTCGAAGGCGATGCGGCCGCGCTGGCGCACGCCTTTGCCGAAGCGGTCGGCGGTCGTGTCGTGGAACACGAGCAGTTCGGCACGGCGACGGCGTACGGTCCCGCCGGTTCGGTGGATTTTGCCGGGGCCCGTCGCGAGTGGTACGACGAGCCGGGAGCGCTGCCGTCGGTCGAGGCGGCGTCGTTGGACGAGGATTTGGCGCGCCGCGATTTCAGCATCAACGCCATGGCCCTCGCGCTTCATCCGAGCGAGTGGGGGCATCTGATCGACCCCTTCGACGGCCGGCGGGATTTGCTCGCCGGACGGATGCGCGTGTTGCACCCGCTGTCTTTTGTCGAGGACCCGACGCGGTTGTTTCGCGGCGCACGCTTCGCCCAACGCTTCGGATTTCGCTTCAGCGCTCACACCGATCGCCTGTACGACGAGGCTGTGGCGGGCGGTTACGTAAACCGTGTCGAACCCGCGCGGCTCTGGAAAGAGATGCAGCTCGTGTTCGGTGAAGAAGACGCCGCGGCGGTGTTGGTCGTGCTGACCGAACGTGGCGTCTTGGCGGGCATTCATCCATCGTTTGCCGTCGATGATCAGAGCGCGAAAACTTTGACGCGCGCTCAGGCGACGATTTCCTGGTATCGGCGCTTGGACGATGTCGCGGCGGTCAGCGCTACTCACTTCTGGTTGGCCGTGTTGACCCTGACCATGAGCCCCGCCGAAAAGGCCGAGTGGGCGCCCGGATTGCCGCTGGCCGAGAACACAATGAGCGAAATCGCCGAACTGCAGGATGCCGCGGTGGCGCTTCGCGAACGCCTCGTCAAACGCCCTCCCCACCTGACGAGTCAGCTTGCGGCCTTGATGCGAGAGCAGGCACCGCCGGCGGCGCTGCTGGCGACGGTTTTTGACGACCAGGACATCGCGTCGCAGAACGTCAAGGCGTATTTCTCATCGCTGGCGCGAATCAAACCCGAGTTGACCGGCGACGATCTGGTCAAAATGGGTTTGGAACCCGGCCCGGTTTTCAAGCAGATCCTCGATGAAGTGCGCGACGCGAAGCTCGACGGCAAAGTTGACGGCAAGATGGAAGAGCTTCGGCTGGCCAAGCAAATTTGGGCGCGGCTCTCGCCAAGCCCTTGATCACGACTACATTCCTCTTCGCGGTGCCAAAAAACCTCGGAATTTATTGAACTTGTCTCCCCCGCGAGGCCTCGGTAAAAGCGGGCGTCGCGTTGACAATGATGCTTGGGGGCTGTTAGTAAAGGAGTTTCAACTGGAGGCCGTACACACGATGGACATGACCCAGGTTGCCAACCTATTTTTGCTCGCGCCGGGCGCCTTGCTGGCGATCTCGCTCCACGAAGCGTCGCACGGATACGCCGCGAATCGCCTTGGCGACGACACGGCGAAGATGCTGGGGCGGCTGACCCTCAACCCCTTGAAACACATCGATCTGGTCGGGACGGTGATCGTTCCCACCGTGCTATACATATTTGGCGGCATGATGTTCGGCTGGGCGAAACCCGTGCCGGTCAACATGATGAATCTGCGGAATCCCAAACGGGACATGGCCCTGGTGGCGGCCGCCGGGCCTGCGGCGAATCTGGCGATCGCGCTGCTGGCCTCGTTTCTGCTATACGGCATGGTCCCGCTTCTTAAGGTGATCGAGCCCGGCGGGCAGATGCTGCAGACTGTGATTGTACCGCTGGTCGTCATTTGTTACTTCGCCGTGCAGTTCAATTTGTTTCTCATGGTGTTCAACCTGCTGCCGATACCGCCGTTGGACGGCGGCCGAATTCTGGTTGGTCTCCTGCCCGATCGCCAGGCTCGCGCGGTGGCGGCAATCGAGCCCTACGGCATGTTCATCGTGATCGGCTTATTGATGCTGGGCGTGGTGAGTTTTCTCGTGTTCCCGATCCGCCTGCTCTCGCAGGTGATGATACCGGCTACGTTCCAGCCAATTTTCGGCATGTAAACAGGAGGCATCGATGGCGCGCATTCTTTCCGGCATGCGACCCACAGGCAAATTGCACTTGGGACACCTGCACGGAGCTTTGCACAACTGGATATCCCTCACGAGCGAGTACGAGTGCTTTTACTTCGCCGCCGACTGGCACGCGCTCACCAGCGAATACGAAGACACCAGCACCATCGCGCCGCACACCCGCGACATGGTTATCGACTGGCTCGCCGCCGGGCTGGACCCCGAAAAGTGCACGATTTTCGTACAGAGCCAAGTCAAAGCGCACACGGAACTGGCGCTGATTTTCGGGATGATCACTCCCCTGCCATGGTTGCTGAAAAATCCGTCGTTCAAGGATCAGCAGGAGAATATCCTAGAGAAAGACTTGAACACCTTCGGCTTTCTCGGGTATCCGGTGCTGCAGGCGGCGGATATTCTGATTTACCGGGCGCACGGCGTACCGGTCGGCGAAGATCAAAGCGCGCACGTCGAGTTGTCGCGGGCCATCGGCAAGCGTTTCAACCACATCTTCGGTGAAGTGTTCCCACTGCCGAAGGAAATCCTGACGCCCACACCGCGCGTGCCGGGCACCGACGGGCGTAAGATGTCGAAAAGTTACGGGAACGCGGTGTTGCTGAGCGATCCGCCCGATCTCGTTTCGCAGAAAATCAGAACCATGGTCACCGACCCGGCCCGCCAGCGGCGCACCGATCCGGGCGATCCGGACATTTGCCCGGTTTTCGATTTGCATCGCGTATACTCTGATGAAGAGACCAAAGATTGGGTTAGGAAGGGTTGCGCGACGGCGGGCATCGGTTGCCTGGATTGCAAGAAGCCCCTGATTGAGGCGATCAACCAGGAACTCGCGCCCATTCAAGAGCGACGCGCCGAACTGGAGGCGGACGAAACGCTTGTCGATCGCATTCTGGAAGCCGGCAACGCCAAAGCGCGGCAGGAAGCCGAGGCGACGATGGCGGAAGTTCGCAAAGTCCTACAATTTGGTTGACGAATGAGCCAAGACGATCTGCAAATTCGGTTGGATATTTTTGAAGGCCCGTTGGACCTGCTGCTGCACTTGGTGCGGGTGAACGAATACGATATCTTCGACATTCCGGTGGCCGATATCACGCACCAGTTCAACGAATACCTCGATTTGATGCAGGAACTGAATTTGAACGTCGCCGCCGAGTACTTGGTGATGAGCGCCACGCTAATGCGCGTCAAGAGCCGCTTGCTGCTGCCGCCCACCGAAGACGAAGACGGCGAAGAAGAAGATCCGCGGGCCGAACTCATCCAACAACTTCTGGAGTATCAGCGCTTCAAGGAAGCGGCCATGGAAATCTCCGAGCGCCCGATGCTGGGGCGCGATGTCTTTGCCCGCAAATTCCCCGCGACCGACCTAAGCGAAGCACACGGCGAAAACGCGTATCTGGAAGTTGATATCTACCAACTTCTGCAAGCCATGCGGCAGGTGATCAAAAACCTGCCCAGCGACCAGGTGCATCAAATTCAGATGTCGGGCATGAGCGTGCGCGAAAAGATGGCGGAACTGGTCGACCTGTTCGGCAAGCGTTCCACCGTCGTATTTCAAGAATTATTCCGTGGCGCCAAGACGCGCGGCGAAGTCATTGTAACCTTCCTCGCGCTGTTGGAATTAGTGCGCCAATCCATGTTGAAAGTCACGCAAATCGACCCCACGGGGCCGATCCGCATTCAATCGCTGATCAGCGACGGCCGGGAGGACGACGATGGCCATTGACCGCGAGCGCATCACGTCCATTGTCGAGAGTTTGATTTTCGTATCTGAAACGCCCCTTTCGTTTCGGAAGATTCGCTCGATTTTGGAGGGTGTACCGACGAAGGAATTGCAGTCCATTTTGGAGGAGCTCCAGGGTCACCACCGGTCGCGCGATCGCGGCATCATTCTGGACGAAGTAGCCGAGGGCTACCAATTCCGCACGCCGCCGGAGAACCAAGAATGGGTCAAGATGCTCGTCGAGTACAAGCCCATCCGCCTTTCCCGCGCGGCGCTCGAAACGCTGGCGATCTTCGCCTATCAGCAGCCCGCCACGAAAGTGGAGGTCGAAGCGATTCGCGGCGTCGACTGCTCCAGTTCGGTGGCCCGCTTGTTGGAACTGGGTCTGGTAAAGATTCTAGGCCGCAAGGATATGCCGGGCCGCCCGTTTATTTACGGCACGACCCCGGAATTCCTGGAAATCTTCAACCTGGTCAACCTGGATGAACTGCCCAGCCTGCGCGAAATCGAAGACCTGGCGCCCGAAGAAATCGAGGCGTATTCAGAAAAGCTAGCCGCCGCGGCAGGCGATCAAGTCGAAACAGCCGAAGAAGAAAACGACGCCGAGGTCGCCGAGCCATCCGCCGGCGACGCCGAGAATGAAAACAAGGACGAGGACGCGCCCGCTGATCCCGACGCCCAAGACGAGCCGTCCCACAACGCCGAGGACGATTCATCGTCATGAAAATCACGGAGAAAGCCCCCACACCGCTAGTCGATTTCTTAGCGCGCGCCGGTTTCGGCGGCAAACGCGAAGCGACACGTTTGATTGCCGCCGGGCGCGTGAAAGTCAACGGCCAGGTTGAAACCAACGCCCAACGGCGAGTTCTACCGGCCGACGACCACGTACGCGTCGATCAAAAGCTGATTAAGGAAATTTGGCCGCCGACCTACATTCTGATGAATAAGCCGCCGCGCACGATTTCCACGACGTACGATCCGCAGGACCGAAAAACCGTTTACGCGCTGCTGGGCAAGTACGGCAAGGTTGTGCAATCGGTCGGGCGGCTGGACTACGAGACCGAGGGCGTGTTGCTTTTCACCAACGACGGCACGCTGGCGCACGCACTGACCAGCCCGACATCCAAGGTCCAAAAAGTGTATCGGGTCAAGGTGAAGGGCCAAGTCAACGCGGCCGAGCTTCAGCGTCTGCGCGACGGCGTGGACATCGGCGGCTTTCGTACGGCGCCCGCGCAGGTTCACGTATTGTCGCGCGGCAAAGCCAACACGTGGTTGCGGATCAAGCTCACAGAGGGTAAATACCGGCAAGTCAAACGCATGACCAAGGCCGTCGGGCATCCGGTCATTCGTTTAGTACGCGAGAAGTTCGGGCCGCTGGAGGCCGGGCTGTTGAAGGCCGGGCAATGGCGGCATTTGCATAATTCCGAGGTTCGACAATTGCGGAGTATCGCAGGACTATGACGCGCAAGAAGTGGACGATTATCGGAGTTCTTATTGTCGCGTTGGCGGTGCTCTTTGTCCTGCGCCCGTGGGTGTCGGCCCCGCCGCCCGGAGAGCCCTTCGGGGAATCGCTCGAAACCATCGCGCCGGCGTTCAAGAACATCAACAACTACCTGGTGATGTTTACGCTGGTCCGCAACGCCCTGACCGCCTATCCCGACGTCAAGAAAGCGCTTTCCATTCCCGTCGACTCGGATCTGCCCGACGTCTGCGACCGTCCGGTCATCGTGTCGATCTACCGAGAAAACACACCGCCTCTATGGGGCGTGGGCACCGAGGGGTGCCTGGAATCCCTAGGGCTTCAGAAGCGCACCGGCTGCGTGTATGACCGAATTATGTGCGCTACGTATCAGATCACGCAGCAACAGAAAGTCTTCCAGCGATTCTATTCCGTAAAACTCGACGAAGTGACCGTGCGTATCGATATCGCCGACCGGGTCGATCGCTTGGAATCGACGAAAAAGAACATCACCAAGAGTCGCATCGAGCCCGGCGTGCACGGCTTGCTGCTGCAAAACGGCAACCAACTCACGGTGCAGCCGCCCTTCTCCTATTTGATTTACTCCTGGGAAGACGGCAGCCATAGCCGTGCCGAACGTCAACGTAAACAACTCGAAGAGCTGGCCAAATCCGCCGGCGTGGGTGCGGGCAACTGGCACAAGTACCCGATCTACCGCTTCCACTGTCACTCGATTCTGCAACACCGCCCCGACTTCGTGCCGCTGATCGTGCTGCGCGACGCGCCCCTGATTAAGCGTTTCGGCAGCCGCGAAATCGGGCGCGCCGCGATTGACGCCGGGCGTTACCTGAACGCCACCTTCGATTTCAACCAAAAGCGCTTCCGTTATTTGTTCAATCCGGTGACGCTGGAGCGCAACAGTTTTCTCGAATACGACACGGTCCACCACGCGGGCACCGTCTACGCCCTGTTCAAACTATACAAAGCGAGTCGCAAGGAAGAGTTTTTCGATGTGTGCCAGGCATCGCTGGACTTCCTCGTCAAGCGGATCACCCCGCCCTTGCTGGAGCCGGACCTGTTGGCGGTCAAGCGCATGCAAACTACCCAACTGGGAGCCTCGGCGCTGACCCTCCTGGCCCTGACCGAATTGCCGGACCGAATGCTGGACCGCATCGGCGTGGACCGCATCAATCGCTTGGCTCGCTTTCTCGTGGAAATGCAGGAACCCAACGGGCAGTTCTTTGATTTCTACTGGCAGCGGTTGCTGGGTTATTTGTCCGATGACCCGGTGCCGTCGTTCCAGGGCGAGTCGCTGTTCGCGCTTACGCGATACTACCGCTCGAACCAGAACGTAGAGTGGCTACAGGCCGCCCGCCTCGCGGCGGATTTCCAAATCGAGCAGTTTGAGAAGACCCAAGAGGTCAACCCCTGGACGGTGCGCGGTGTGGCCGAATTGTATGAGATCGTCAACGAACCTAAGTACGCCGAGGCGTGTTTCAAAATGGCGGAAGTCGGCCTGTTGGGCAAACAATACGGCAGCCCAACCTACAAGCGGCCGACCTACCCCGACTATCGCGGTGGTTTCGCCACGACCCGGCCGCCCCGTACCCTGACCGCCGCCCGCCGCGTCGAAGCGTTAATCTCCGTCCACTGGCTTGCTTACCGGATGGGCAAGGACACGAAGCCCTACGTCGACGCCATCATGCGCGGTGCGCATTTCCTCCTGCAGAACCAGTACCGGCGCGACAACACCTATTACGTCAACCTGCCCGAGGAAACCCGCGGCGCTTTGCGCGCCAGCCCCATCGATCCGTCGATCCGCGTCGACTACAACCAGCACGCCATCGTCGCGCTGACCGAAGCCTACGACATCGCCTACATGCTCGAGACCGGCCGCGTACCGGACGACTTCATAGCCGAAGGCACCGGGCGCATCCAAGACAATTTGGAAATGGGCGGCAAGGCCAAACCCGAGTAACCCTCACCGCGCAAATCGATCCAACGCTCCGCTCTCACGCAGGAAGGCTGCAATCGTTCGCGCCATCAACGCGTTTCCCCTGGCGGTCGGGTGGTTGTCGTCGCTTTGAAACATGCTCCGGGCGTCGGGTCCCGTCGCCACGAAAGCCCCGGCGACGTCGATCTGCGCCAACTCCGGCGGCAGCGTGATGCCGACAGCCCGCAAGTCCTCGCGCGAGGCGTGCAGCGGATGAAAGAAGAATATTCGGCAGCCGTTTTCTTCCGCCAGCCGCGCCATGGCCCGCAAGTTTTCGGTGAATTCGGAAGGCGTGCAGCGCGTCGTTTGTGGCTCTTCCTGTCGCGTCGACGCCAACCAACGCACTAGCTTGGACCGGTCCAGAAGCCGCCGCAGTCGAAACATCCAGGGCGATAATACGCGCTGCTCGCTGTCTCGCCGCGTGGCGTTTAGGGTGTCGTTACTGCCGAAAGACGCAATCACGAACTGCGGCCGCAGCGGCACGATGTCGCGCTCAAACCGTCGCAGCCCTTGCAGGCTCGTATACCCCGGCACGCCCGCATTGATCACCTGCACGGCAAAACGATCCACAAGCGCCGCCTGCAAACGCGCCGGATAGCTTTCGTGTTGCCGCACCTTGAATCCGAAAGTGACCGAATCGCCCAGACAGACGATCCGCGCTCTGGACGCCTCCGCCGCTTCGATGGGCGGGCCGCGGAAACCGGCGCCGTTGACGCGAATGCCCTCGTCTGCCAAAACCGCTCTGGGTCGCAAAGTCCAAAACAGCTCGGGATCGGCACGAAATAAGTTTTTATCCTGAGCGGCGAAAAAGCGTGTCGCGGGCGCGTCACCGACGGCGATTCCCGCCAGCCATTCGGCACAAAGCAGTATGCCCACGCAGGTGATGATGGCGTAGAGGACTGCACGATGGCGAAGGCGGTATCGTCGTGACATGCGAGTGTTGTAACAGACTCATCCGGTCCGGGCAAAGCGCGCCACCTGCCGGGCGGGAATTATCTGCGATTTCGTGGCGATACATAATCAACCCTTGACAATTCCGGGCGACTCGTATAGAAACATGCTTCGCTGCTGCGGGGTGGAGCAGTCCGGTAGCTCGTCGGGCTCATAACCCGAAGGTCATAGGTTCAAATCCTATCCCCGCTACAACGCTAAAAGCCCGGAATCATTCGCGATTCCGGGCTTTCTTTTTGCAAAACGAACCCGCTTACCCGTTCAAATTGTACACGTTAGACCACTTACGGCGAAGAACTTTTCACCTTGTGGGAGGTCAAACAATGCCCGATAAATCCGCACCCCGCCAACGCCGCGCCCCTAGACACGGAAGCCGACCCAACCGTCACCGCGATAAGTGGCGAATCAATTGGATTGATTTCGACGGCCGGCGCCGTTACCGAAGCTTCGAGAAGTACCAAGACGCGGCAAACGAACTCGCACGACGAAAAGCAGAGGTTGCGGCGATACTTGAAGGCCGCGCCCCCCGCCCCACACCAACGCCGGCCTTTCGTGATTTTGTCGAGAAGCGATATATCCCGGCTCGCACGGAACAAAAACGCTCTGCAAAAGACGATCACTCGATTTTCAACCGCTGGCTTCTGCCCACTTTTGACAACATGCCTCTTGCCGCGATCACGACCGCGCGAATCGAAGACCTTAAGGGGAAGCTTCTTGAAGCCGGATTGAGTCCGGCGCGGATCAATAACACCTTGGGGCTGCTTGGCTCCGTCCTTCGCTACGCGATTGATCTCGAAATCCTTCGCGCCTTGCCGACGATTAGGCAGGTAAAAAACCACATCACAGAACCGACCTACCTTCGAACGAAGGAAGACGTCAGAGCGTTTCTGGCAGCAGCGCACGAACGCAGCCCCGAAGTTTTCGCCCTGTACGCGACTGCGATCTATTCCGGGATGAGGGCCAGGGAGCTGTTCGGCCTGCGTTGGTCGGACGTGGATTTTCCAACACATTTAATCACTGTCGCGAGACGCTACGACAAGGCGACAACCAAAAGCGGCAAGGTGCGACACATCCCGATTCTCGACGTGCTCACCCCGATCTTGAAGGCGTGGCGCTTGCAGAACCCGCACCGCCTGGTTTTTCCCACGGGCGCGGGAACGATGCGCCAACTATCCGACAGGCTCACCCAAGAAATTTTTCATCAGGTGTAAGCGCCGGTCGAAAATCAGCGCGTCGCCGGTGATAATGTAAGCTGCGCCGAGTTGGCGACCGACCTGCACCTCGCACTCGGCCTCCGTGCATTTCTTCAGGTCCATGTCGGGGGACAGCAACTCGAAGATGTTCTCCCGGGTCATGATCGAATAAGAGGACGATGGCAACGACCGCTTCACCTGCCCGCGAATCAGTTCGGTGAGGAAATAGACATCGTTTTCCGGCAACCCGCTCTTATTGATCAGGTCCAGAATGGCGATCTTCTCCGCGCCCAAGGCAAGCCCCGGAAAAATGACCAGAAAAACAGCACAGATAGTCAAAAGCCATTTGAGTTTCATTTCCTCTCCCTTTGGAATCGGAAGATAACCAACTTTGACGGCTCGTGCTACGTAGCGGTCTACTTTACAGAGTAGCGCCGGCTAACGGACACAGCGCGTAATACTATTGAATTTTGCGTTGCCACCGGAGTAGTCGTTGTAGATGCGGCCAGTTCGAAAATTGACGAACCAAGTGCTGCGATTTTCGCCCGTGACTGCTGAGGACGACCAATACGAGCAACAATTTCCCGAAAGCTCCGGAGGCATGTACATGCCGTCCCGCCCTGGTCCTTTTCTACTTGAACATCCCCAGCACGATTTCTCAAGCCAATTGCGGTTCAATCGCAAATCCGTCACACTGCAGGAACCACCTTTTTCTGTTGCTGGGCAGCCGCGGATAAGGCTCCGAAGCTCAGAGATCGTCGGCAAACGCCAGTCTCCATAGCCAGCCAAAGTCAAGCGCCTACAATGTGATTTTGTTAAGTTCTTTGAGGTTTTATTCTTCTTTCCGCGTGTTGGAACAACTTGCCACATCAACCCCGTGGACACGTCGGTCCATATTTTACCGCCAGCACCAAGAACACCCTTGCTCTTCAATTTGATTGTCGCCACTGCAGTTTGCCCTTCGGCGACGGAGATGGTCATGGTTCCGGTTTTGTCCTTTGATTCAACCTTCACTTCATGGTTGCCTTCGATCAGGCCGGTTACTGTCAATGGTGCGGCCCCAATTACCTGTCCATCCACAAACACTTTGGCTCCTGGCACCGGGGGGTCAGCGTACACCTGCAAAGAACCAAGCTTGGCTTGCAGCGTCGCTTGATCTGCCGTGATCTTCACTGTTTGCCCACGGTCCAGTGAAATCTTGAACTTCTTACTTCGATACCCTGCCATCACTACTTTAAGTTTGCCTGCCTTAACGGGAGCAAGGCGAAAATTACCAGGGGTTATTCCCAGCTTTTTACCGTTAAGTAAGACCTTAGCGCCGCTGGGATTCGATGCAACATCAAGGGTCCCAAAGTCCTGGGAAAGTTTAAAGCTTCGTAAAGTTGTTTCCCCATTTATAACGGTAAAAACCTCATCTAAAACCGGGAGGTGCCAATCCAGTTCCAGCGATAGTAGATATTGGCCTGATGGATAACGCAGGTTGGTGTAGGGCGTCGTTCCGACTTCCGAACCGCCGATCAGCACCTTCGCGCCGGAGGGTTCGGAATCGATCTTCAACGAGCCGAATTCCGGCTTGAGCGACAAATTTTCAGAATGTGAGGTTCCTGAGCCAACGTTCAATTGGAAAGATTGATCATGGAAAAGGTCCATCTTCACCACGACCAGGTAATTGCCCGAGGGATACCGCGGGTTGTTGTAGGGCGTGGTGCCCACCTCTGTCCCGCCGATCAGCACCTTCGCGCCGGAAGGCTCGGATTCGATTTTCAGCGAGCCGAAGGCGGGCTTGAGTTCGACGCCTTCGAATTTCATCACGCCGGGCTTGAGCGCCACGTCAAAAGAAACGTCGTGGTAGAGGTCCATCTTTAGCGTCACTCGCACCGTTGTACCCGGCTTGAGGTTGACCTTCTGAAACGCCGGACTCGTCGTCCCGGCCTTGGTCTGACCCAGATAGACATCCGCACCCGGTGGGTTGCTCGTTATATAAAGTCCCGCTGGCCCCGTCGCCGTCGCCGGTGGTTGCTCGCTCGGAGCCAGCGCCCGCACCTCGGCCGCACCGCCGGTCGACGACGGTTGCGTGGGCGAGACGAAGACCGCAGCACCACCGCCGCGGGCCGGAGCCGCCACGCCCGCGTGCGAGAGCACCAGCCCGAAGATCTGTTTCGAAATTCCTTTCAGTGCGGTTTCCAGGCTGCGGATATCGGTTGCCTCGCAACTGCGGCCACCAACGAAGTGACCAGTGCGGGAATTGTGAACCTTCAGATTGATGCGCAGATCCCCGGCAAACCGGATGATCTCACCGGTAATTAGGTACTCTGCGCCGATCATCCGCCCCATCTCCACTTCGCATTCGGCCGTGGTGCATTTCTTCAGATCCATGTCGGGCGGTAACAATTCTTGAATGTTCTCGCTGGTCATGATTGTAAAATGCGCGCCAGGCAGATTCTCGCTGGCGATCATCCGCACACGATCGGTCAACGCATAGGCTTCGTCGTCGGTCACGCCCGCCTTGTTGACCAACTCCAACACCGCGACCTTTTTATCTCCACTGGCCAAGGCAAGATGCCAAACGCAGGCAAGCATGAACCCGGCTATCAGACCAAAAACGACTTTCTTGGCCACAGCGTTATTCCTGTCCATCACATACTCCCGTCATCTGCGGTTTGCTCATCAATCGGCAACACGCCCGCCAGCGCCTTTTGCAGCAGCGGCGTCAGCGCTTCGGCGGTGATCGTGTTGTAAAGCTGCGTCAAGGCCCGCGACTGGTCTTTGGTGTGCAGCCCCTTGAACGACGGATCGTTCAGGTCGGCCTCCGCCAGCACGGCACCCGACGAGCAATGCACTAGCGCGCCAGCGATATCGAGCTTGCATTGCGGGCCGAACGAACCGCGTTTGCACTTCACTTCGGCCTTGACGAGCAACTCGTGTTTCTGCGGATCACAAACGCCGGGTGTGGCCTCCAGACCGAGCCTCGTCAGCGCGCCGGTCACCGCCATGAGGATCACCTCGCGGGCGTCGCCCACGTTGCCGTTTTCGATGCGCACCGTGATTTTCAGGCCGCGCAGCAAGGCGACGCGGTCCCGCTCCATCGCCAGAAACACGGCGTCGTCGGCCTGAAACGCCGTGGGCTCCTTGAGGGTCACGGCGCGAATCTCAAACGCTTTGGCAGCCAGCGCTGCAAAGCTCTTCTGCGACTGGCGCAGTCCCGCGGTGTAGGCAGGCAGGTCGGCGTGCAAAGTCGGCAACGATTGCGCGGAGCGGCGAAACTTGGTGGCCTCGGCTTCGTATTCACCAGAAAGAACTCGGAACACGTCCTTACGCGGCAGATAGGCGAAGGCGTAGTAAAGCTGCCCCACCTTGGCGCCCGAGGTCGTGTCGATGCGGATCATCTCGGCGTGGGTGAACTTTGTGTGCTTCTTGATTTGCCACGATATCTTGTTGAACTTCTCGGTCATGTGCTGCTCGAAGGACGACTCAATGTACGAACGCACCTGCTCGGAAACCTTCAGCTTGGCCAGGTTCTCCGCGTCACTAAAACCCGTGTCGCTCATCCCCACGCCGGTGATGTACTCCGACACGGGGAACTTCGGGTGCGCGGCCGGGTTCGACAAATGCGGCGGCATCGTTGTCGCGCAAGAAAGAAACGTGCCGACAACAGTCAGCAAGAAGAAAAGCCCAAAACGCCTCATTGAGGTTGTCCTTTCGCTTCCGAAGGGAAGTTGCCTTGTATTTTCAGAATCAACGGCGTCACCGGTGCTGGGTCGGCGACCGCCGAGATTTGTCGGTTGATTGATCCCTTGGCTTCGTTGTTTATCTGGAGTGTGACCCTGACCCACAAATAATCGCCGGATTCCAACGTGTGGGGCAATTCGACGGTTGTGTCGCCTTTTCCCGAAACCGCCAGTTCGACGTCGGGCTCCGAGGCCAGCAGCTTTTTAACCGTGATCGGTTTCTTGCCGGTATTCATGAGTGTGACGTCGGCGAAGGCTTTTTGACCCGCGTGTAGGCTGTCGAAAAACAACGGGCTGGGTTTGAAGATCAATGGCAGGTAGGTCGTTCCTTTGATGTGCAACGTGATTTCCGGCCGCGCCGGGTCGTTCGTGACGACGACGACCTCCTTGTCCAGCTCGCCGACGCGGTAGGACGTATCCAGCACGACGAAGATCGTTCCCTCACCACCCGGCGGGATGACTTTCGGCTCGGCGCTGACCTCGGTGCAATCGCACGTCACCTTCAACTCTTCGATCACAAGTGCGTCGTCGCCTTCATTGTGCAACAGGAATTCAGCCGGGATTTCCGTGCCACTTTCGATTTTCTCGAATTGATGGACCTCGGACTCGAAGATGATCTTCGGTGCGGCGAAGGCCAAAGAAGGAGCGAGAAGCAAGCGGCAAGCAGCAAGGCATAAGAGGATTTGAAGAGTATATGAAACCTGTACCCTCATTCCCGCGTTTTTCTCCCTCGTTATTCCCGCGCTTTTCCCCCTCGTCATTCCCGCGAAGGCGGGAATCCAGTTACTCAGTTCCGCAGATTTCTTCATACAAATCCTTCCAGTCTGGATTCCCCTTTTCGATCAATCTCAATTTCCAATCCCTTCGCCATTTTTTCATTTTCTTTTCGCGGCCGATGGCGCTTTCGGCAGTGGGATGGTGTTCATAATGAACGAGACGATGGACCCTGTATTTTGATGTGAATCCTTCCACAACATCGTTCTTGTGCTGCCAAATCCGTTTGATCAAGTTGGATGTGACGCCGATATAAAGCGTTCCATTTCGCTTGCTTGCCATGATGTAAACATAGAACTGTTTTCCCATTCCTACTCCTTGTCATTCCGGGCTTGATCCGGAATCCAGCCTTCTTTTGCCTGGTTTCCCGCCTACGCGGGAATGACGGACGGGGTGTTCATCCTTATTTCTGGTTTCCCGCCTACGCCGTAAATGACCAAATCACCAAATGACCAACTTCACGGTCGACTAACGCACACAGCGCGCATCGTGGCCGTCGTTGACGTAGCCGCCGTTGTAGACGTCGCCGTCGTAGAAATAGACGTACCACGCGTAGCGGTCGAGGTCCGCGACCGCCGAGGACGACCAATACCAACTCACCTCGCCCGAAAGATCGGGGGGCCAATACGCGCCGCCCGAACCAGGGCCGCCTTTGCTGGAACAGCCATCACAAACACTGGTCCGGCAACTTTTATAACTCAAGCACGAGTCCGTCACGCCGCAGGAACCACCCTTCTGCGTGGCAGGGCAGCCGCGGATCAGGCTCCGCAATTCCGTGATCGTCGGCAAACGCCAGCCGCTCTGGCCCCCAAGGCTCAGGCCCTCGCAGTGAGATTTCGCCGCAGACCACTTCATTTCCCCACCCGTCGGCGATACCTGCCATGTCAATCCCGTCGACGAATCCGTCCACACCGCGCCACCCGCGGCAAGACCACTGCGATTCCCCAGCGGCACCGTGGCCACCGCCGTTTGCCCTTCCTGGATATTGACCGTGGATGTGCCGGATTTGTCCTTGGTTTCAACCTTCACTTCGTGGCCGCCTTCGATCAGATCGCCCACCGTCGCCGGGGCGGTCCCAACCTCACGGCCATCCACAAACACCTTCGCCCCCGGCTCCGGCGGGTCGGCGTACACTTGCAACGAGCCAACCTTTGCCGTCAGCGTCGCCTGTTCGGCGGTGATCTTCACAGTTTGATTGCGGTCGATGGTAATCTGGAAGGACTTGCCACGATGCCTGGCCAGCGTCACTTCCAGCTTGCCGCCCATCACCGGCGGCACCCGCCAACTGCCCGGCGTCGTGCCGAGTTTCTTGCCGTCGAGCGTTACGGTCGCGCCGGTGGGCTCGGACGCCACCTCCAGCGTGCCGAAGTCTTGCGACAGGGCAAACATCTTCGTCGTGGCCTGGCCGTCGCTGACCGTGATTTGAATGTCCTCTTGCGGCAAATACCATTCTTTTTTCACCGTCACGAGGTACTGGCCGGACGGATAACGTTGGTCTGAAAACGGCGTCGTGCCGACCTTCTCGCCACCGATCAACACGTCGGCGCCGGAAGGCTCGGATTCTATCTTCAGTGAGCCGAAGGCGGGCTTGAGTTCGACGCCCTCAAACTTCGTAATTCCCGGCTTGAGCTGCGCGTCAAAGATGGCATCGTGATAGAGGTCCATTTTGAGTGTGATACGAACATTCGTGCCGGTCTGTAAATTCACTTTCTGGAAAGCTGGCGAAGTCGTCCCAGCCTTCGTCTGACCCAGGTAGACTTCCGCCCCCGCCGGTTTGCTAGTGATGTACAAACCCGCCGGACCGGTGGCTGTTGGGGGTGGTAATTCCGTCGGGGCCAACACCCGCACCTCCGCCTGCCCGGATGGCCCAGTCGGTTGAGTGGGCTGAACGAAAACGGCCCCGCCTCCGGCACGAGCCGGAGCCTGTACGCCCGCGTGCCGAAGCACCTTGTTCATCAAAATCGAGGAACTCGCCGTGAGCATGCCTTCCTGATCTTCCAACGAACCGGCCTTGGTGTCTTCGCTGCCGATGAAATGGCCCGACGGCACATGATGGACCTTGATTTGCACGCGCAAGTCGCCCGCGTAACGGATGATCTCACCGGTGATCAGGTACTCGGCGCCGATTTCCCGGCCTAATTCCACCTCGCAAGCTGCATCGGTGCACTTGGCCAGGTCCTTGCCCGGTGGCAACATCTCTTGGATATTCTCACTGGTCATGATCGTGAAATGGCTGATGGGCAGAGTCTGGCTCGCCGTCCGCCGCACCTTATCCGTGAGAAAATACGCCTCATCGTCGGTGATGCCCGCCTTGTTGACCAACTCCAACACCGCGACCTTCTTGTCACCTGCGGCCAGAGCGAACGTCCACACGATCAAGACCGCCAAACAGGCGACAACAGCGACGACAACAAACAAATTCCGGTTTCGATTCACGAATTGCATCCAATCACCTCACTTCACAATCTGGTTGATGTAATCGCTGCCCTCGGCGCCGATGATGCGGATCACCTTTCCGCCGCGGCCGATGATGGCCGTGCGCGGCACGGGCGTCGGGCCGTCGCCGTTGTTCAGGAAGGCCTTTTTCGAATGTCCGTATTGGTCGACCACCACCGTGAACTTTTGCGGGTGGGTTTTGAGGAACCGCCGCACGGTGCCGACCGGCTCGCCGACATTCACCAACACGACCTTGACGTGCGCACGCTCCAACTTCGCTTTCGCCTGACAAAGCCGCTGCATGCCCACGCGGCACGGGGCGCACGTCGTGGCCCAAAACACTAACGCCACGCGCTTGGTCGCCGGATCGGCCCACGCCTTTTTCAGGTTGAAGACCTGGTCGTCTACCGTCCAACCCGAAAACCAGGGCACCTTTTGCCCGACCGCCGCTTGGCCGCTGGTCTGGAGCAACTCCGAGTCGGCGGCAAAAGCACAAACCGACGCCAGGAGGAAGAAAACCAAGATGATTGTCATACGTCGCATTCAGACACTCCTAAGAATCCCACGCTGAACGACCTGTTTCAGCGATCCGCAGGTACGTTCTTCTTTCAAAAATCGCTGGGGGCTCTGCCCCCAGACCCCCCAAAAAGGGTAAAAGGGAAAAAGAACCCAAGGGTCATTTTTCAGTCCCGACACATCGAAACCCGAAGTTGCTGTCCGTAATCGTTGGTAGAAACCTGTACCGATACGACGCGCGTACGTTTAGAGGAAGATTGATCCAGCAACCACCCCGCAGCACGCGGAACTGAGACTGACTTTCGTTTTTGGGGTTGCGTTCAGGCATCCGCGAGTACCAGTTTTCGTCGTACCCATCCTCGCACCATTCCCACACGTTGCCGAGCATGTCGAATAAACCGTAGGCGTTGGGCTGCTTCTGGCCGACAGGATGAATTTTGAGGCCCGAATTCTTGCTGTACCAGGCGATTGAATCCAGGTTTCCGTAACGCACCCCCGTCGTGCCGCCGCGGGCCGCGTACTCCCATTCCGCCTCCGTCGGTAGACTTTTTCCTACCTTCGCGCAGTAATTGCGAGCATCGTGCCAACTGACCATTTCCACCGGGCAAGTCGGGCAACCTGGAAAGTGACTGGGGTTCGTGCCTGTGACGCGCTGATACTCGGCCTGCGTGACTTCGTGAGCGTCCATGAAGAAACCTTCCACGTACACCCGCTTACTCGGTTTTTCGTCGTTGTCGCACTCCGAGTCGCCGGACGAGCAGCCCATCTGGAACCACCCGGCCGGGATGTGCACCATGCCCTCCGGCACATCCACCGACGCCAGCCACTTTTTCACCTCGGGCGTGCGGGCCGTATCCCCCGCCCACTTCTCGATGAACTTGGCATAGGCCGCCTTCTTCGCTTCGTCGGAGTAGGAAGGTGAATCGTGAATCGCCTTTACCGCCAAGTAGTCGGCATCTCGCTGTGCCTGGCGCTCGGCGGCAAGGCGGCGCTCGGCCTCGATCCGCACCTGCTCCTCGCGGACGAGCTTTTCAAAGGCCGGGTCCGCGTTCGCCGGGGGGGTGTATGGCTTGGGCGTCGGCGTAACCACCGGCTCCGGCGCGGTCGCCACGAACTGGTTCGCGCCGGGGAGCATGACAAACAGCATCGACGACACCCGCTCCAGCGGCGCTTCCAGGTCGAGCGTCTTTTTGCCCTTGGCGCGACGGCTCTCCAGCAGGTTGCCGGTTTCGACATCATACAGCCGCACCGTGACCCGCAGTTCACCGCCAAACCGCACGATCTCGCCGGTCGCCAGGTAGCGCGCGCCGATCATTCGGCCGGTTTCGACCTCGCACTCGCCGACGCACTCGGAGAGATTGCGCCTTTCCGGCGGCAGCAGGTCCTGGATGTTTTCCTTGGTCATCAGCACATACCGATCACGGGGCAGCATCTTCCGAGCCTCGGTGCGCACCAACTCGGTGATGTAATCGACCTCCTGCTGCTCCAACCCCGCCGGGTTTTGGAAATCCAGCACGGCAACGCGGGGCGCGTCACCGGCCAGCGACACAGTCGTGAGAACCAGCAACGGCAGAAGCCATGTAAAAAAGCGTTTCATTTACGCCACATCTCTTTCCTGTTTTTCACGGACAGGGCTTCGCCCTGTACTCACCAAAAGGGTCAAGCCCCCTTTGGAAGCCCCCAAAAGGATAAAAGAGAAAAAGGGCCCAAGGGTCATTCCTCAGTCCCGACACATCGAAACCCGAAGCTGTGGTTCGTAATCGTAGGTAGATTCCCAATCCGATTCGACGCGCTCACGCCAGGCGGATAACTTCTCCAGCTACCACCCCGCAGCACGCGGTGCTGAGACTGGGTATTATTTTGCGGGTTGCGTTTAGGCATTTTCGAGTACCACTTTTCGTCGTACCAGTCTTCGCACCACTCCCACACGTTGCCGGCCATGTCGTACAAACCATATTCGTTGCGCCCGCGAGGCTTGCTCATCACCTGCCAGGTACTTTTTCGGCCACAACCTTCGCCACCGTCATCCATCACCGCATAGTCACAACTCGCGTCTGCATCGCCCCAGGGATAGCCTTTTCCCTTCTGACCGCCGCGCGCCGCTTTTTCCCACTCGGCCTCGGTGGGCAGGCGCTTGCCCGCCCAACTACAGAAAGCGCTTGCTTGATGCCAGCTCACACAGTTGATCGGGTGGTCGTCGCGGTCGTCGTAACCCCAGTTGCAGTAGTTGCTTTTACTGCGGTCCCGCTCCACTTTGCAGTGCCCGGCCTGAACACAGCGACGGAATTCAGCGACGGTGACTTCATGAATATCCATGTAGAAGCCATCCACATACACCCGCTTCCGTGGTTTTTCGGCGGTGACGCATTGACTGTCACCCGGCACGCAACCCATCTGGAACCAACCAGCCGGGATGTGCACCATGCCGTCCGTCGCCCCGCTCGCCGCTGCGCTCCGCGTCGAGGCGGTTGGCTTGGGCGGAACCGACGCCACCTGGACTTCGGCCGCCACGGCGATTACCTCGCGTTCCTTGACGTCGACTTGCCCCGACCACGATCCCTGGGCCGTCCGCACTTCGACCTTGTGCTGCCCGATGATCGCCTTGAACGTCCCAGGCGCGTTGCCGACTTTCGCACCGTCGATGAAGACCTCGCCCGTGAGGTCATTGCCGTTTTGGTCGCGGGCGGTGACTTGGATGCCACCTTCACGTGGCGGCAGCGTGACGGATACTGATTTGCGCTCTCCCGCCGATAAGTTGATTCGCTCGCCCTGATCGTAGTAACGCGGATCGCTGACCAGCACCTCATAAGCGCCTGGGTCGAGTTCCTTGGCAGTCAAAGGCGTTGATCCGGCCGACTCGCCGTTGATTTTGACCGGCAGTCCGGAGGGGGCGCTCTCGACGGTGAGCCATCCGAAGTTGGGCGACAGCTTCCAAGAAATGGGCGACATGCCCTTCTTGATCTGCACGATCTCCTGCCGAGCCTGGTAGCGTTCGCGCTGCATGGAGACGGTCACGGTGCCCTCATTCATGGCCTTGCTGCATGGCGTCTGCTGGCACTTGAGTTGCCCATCGACCATCACGACCGCGCCCGGCGGGTCGCTCTCGAAGCGCACCACGACTTGCGAGGCTGTGGGCAATTCCCAATCGCCGGTCCGCGACTCGCCGATCGCGCCAGGCTGGATTGTCGGTCGCGTCTGTGAAACCGACCCGCCCCCCCCGTGCGCCAGCACCTTGTTGAACAATTGAAGAGAGGAACGGTCGAGCGCCTTTTTCAGCGCTTTCTTGTCGGCGCCTTCAGCCGACTGTGAGCCCAGAAATGCGCCGCTCTGGCTGTGATGCACCTTGAGGTTGATCAGGTAATCGCCGGCATATTTGATAATCTCGCCGGTGACGATGTAGTCCGCGCCGAGTTGCCGCCCCACCTCCACCTCGCATTGCGCGGACGTGCAGACCTTCTTGTAATCCGTGCCGGGAGGGAGAAGCTCGTACATGCTCTCCTTGGTCATGACCAGAAAGCCCCGGCTCGCCAGCACCCGGCTCGCCGCGTCGCGCACCTTGTCGGTCAGGTAGTTCGCCTCGGAATCGGTGATCCCCGCCTCGTTGTGAAGCTCCAGAACAGCCACCCGTTTCGACGACTGGCCGAAGGAGACCAGCGGCAGCAGGCAGACAACCAAAATCAGCGGGACGAAGGTTTGTAAGCGCCGGTCGAAAAGTGAAGCACATGGCGGTTGAAAAGTGCAACACCTGAATCAAGGTTAGTGTTTCCTCTCTTGTTCTGTCAATGCACAGTTTCAATGAGCGTATTCAAGCACTTCCAGG